>JAFDAP010000003.1 GCA_019313765.1 Deltaproteobacteria bacterium
AAATGGCGGGGGAGGGGAAGCCCTCCTCCGCCGAGTAAAAAGGCGCAGAGCGACTTTTTACGAGGTTATAAAAATTGATTATCAGATTTGTTTAGGAACGGCATATGGACATTATAATCGGTTCGGATCATGCGGGGTTTGACTTGAAGGAGGAATGCAAGGCCCATTTGGAGGGCCATGCCGATTATAGGGTTAAAGACATAGGAGCATTCAGCCGGGATTCAGTGGATTACCCCGAAGTGGCAAATGAACTGGCTCAGGCAATCGTTAAGGGCGAATACAGACTCGGGATTTTGATCTGCGGGACGGGGTTGGGCATGAGCATGGTAGCCAACCGGTACAAAGGAGTGCGGGCAGCCCTTTGCCACAACATTTATACGGCTAAGATGAGCCGAATGCACAATGATGCCAATATCCTGGCAATGGGGGGCAGGGTGACCGGCGTGGGATTAGCCCTCGAAATGGTGGATGTATTCCTTGGGTCCCCGTTTGAGGGTGGGCGGCATCAGTTGCGATTGAATCAATTTGATTGAAAGGATTTTACAGTTTAGACAATTAAAGGGTATCTGCTCAATATTTAGGGGAATTCGAATTTATGCGGACATCTCTTGAATAACGACCGGAATGCCCCGCCATTATGGACTAACGTCGCTACTTATTGAGCTATTAAGGTTATTTTCAAAAGACTAAGGGCTCGCGCAAAAATAAGTTCCCAGAATTGGCGCCCAGATTTAGGTCAGATTTGGCTGCACCGATTGAGCAAAACCACAGGAATAGTCGTACTATTCCGAGGATATTGCGATTGAGGCGCGGCCGAAGATGACCTGAAGACGAGATGCGAAAATGTGAAGTTATTTTTGCGCGAGCCCTAACTATAACGAAAGGCATAATCAATTTTGGAGGACACGAGTCTACATAATGTGGACCCTGAAGTTTACCGGGCGATCCGTTCGGAGATAGATCGGGAGCGTAATAATCTCGTCCTGATTGCGTCGGAGAACTATGCCAGCCGTGCCGTAATTGAGGCCCAGGCCAGCGTAATGACCAATAAATATGCAGAAGGCTATCCCGGCGCACGATATTACGGTGGTTGTGATTACGTTGATGAGATAGAAAGGCTGGCCATTGAGCGCGCCAAGCGGCTGTTCGGAGCGGAATACGCAAATGTCCAGCCCCATTCCGGGACCCAGGCCAACATGGCGGTATATTTAAGCTTTTTGAAGCCTGGCGACCTGATTTTAGGGATGGATCTATCACACGGCGGTCATTTGACCCACGGGAATCCCGTGAGTTTTTCAGGGACTTTTTACAGGTCCGTTTTCTATGGCCTGGATTCGAACACACAACGAATTGATTATGATCAGGTAAATGATTTAGCCAAGAAACATAAACCTAAGATAATTGTGGCGGGAGCCAGTGCATATCCGAGAATTATTGATTTTCAGCGTTTCAGGGAAATCGCCCACGAAAATGATGCATATCTCATGGCTGATATGGCCCATATCGCGGGACTGGTCGCCGCAAACCTTCACCCCTCCCCTGTGGGTGAGGCGGATTTCGTCACGGCAACCACCCACAAGACCCTGAGAGGTCCGAGGGGTGGTTTGATACTCTCACAGGAGAAATACGGGGCAAGGCTGAATAAAGGGCTTTTTCCGGGTATTCAGGGGGGGCCGCTGATGCATATCATAGCCGCCAAAGCGGTCGCCTTTGAAGAGGCATTGAGGCCTGAATTCAATGATTATCAAAAACAGGCGCTTATGAATGCAAGGGAACTTGCCTGCGAACTTTCGGCCGCAGGGTTTGATCTTGTGTCCGGGGGAACTGACAATCATTTGATCTTGATTGATTTGACCCGGAAAGGGATAACCGGGAAAGATTCGGAAGCCGCGTTAGGGAAAGCGGGCATTGTTGTAAACAAGAACAGTATCCCCTTTGATAAGAGGGGACCCAAGGTGACCAGCGGGCTGAGGTTGGGTGTGCCGGCAGTGACCACCAGGGGAATGAAGGAAAAGGAGATGAAGACGGTCTCGGGGTTTATCAAAAAGGTTCTGGAAAACCTTGAATCCGATGATATATTAATGGGGGTGCGGGAGGCTGTCGTGAATTTATGCGCCAATTTTCCGGTCTACCGGTACCTTGATGGGGAGGCCTAATTGTCCAGACCTTCCTGGAATGAATATTTTATGAGCATTACCAAGATGGTGGCCAGGAGATCGACCTGTCTGCGTCGCCAGGTGGGCGCCATCCTGGTAAAGGACAAAAGAATTTTAGCCACGGGCTATAACGGGGCGCCTTCAGGCCTGAGACATTGTGAAGAGGTAGGTTGTTTGAGAGAGGATACCTCTATACCCTCGGGCCAGCGGCATGAACTCTGCCGGGGGCTTCATGCGGAACAAAATGCCATTATACAGGCGGCCTATCATGGTTTTTCCATCAGGGGCGCAATGCTTTATTGCACTAATAAGCCCTGTGTTATATGCTCCAAGATGCTCATAAACGCAGGGGTCAGGAAAATCCTGTATGAAGATGGTTATGATGATCACTTGGCCGATCAAATGTTAAGGGAAGCGAATATCGAGATTGAGAGGTTTGTCCTATGAGATGTCCGTACTGTACTAAAATCAACAACAAGGTGATCGATTCCCGGCTCAGCAAGGATGGCAGGACGATCAGGAGAAGACGGGAATGTCTTGAATGCGAAAGAAGGTTCACCACATACGAAAAGCTGGAAGATGTCCTTCCGATGATCGTCAAGAAAGACAGCAGACGGGAGCCTTTTAATCGGGAAAAGATTATCTCCGGAATTCGCATGGCGTGCCGGAAAAGGCCGATCAGTATGACCAAGATCGAGGAATTTGTAGACGCCCTGGAGTTTTATTTCCAGGAACTGGGAAAGAAAGAGGTTGACAGTTCAGATGTCGGGGAAAGGGTCATCAATAAACTCAAGGAATGGGATGAAGTGGCTTATGTCCGGTTTGCATCAGTTTACAGGCAGTTTAAGGATATTGGCGAATTCATGACAGAATTGGAGGACATTCTCAGGACTAAAAAAGAAGAGGAAAGCCCTTAGAGATGTTGAGTTTCCATATCAAGCCCTGTTAAAGACAATCCAAAGAAACCATCCCTTTTAAAAAAATCGGAATTCGGTTCTTGATCCTCAAAAATATAAAATGGATACCAGGTTTATGAGAGCGGCCCTGGGTCAGGCCAAAAAAGGCCTGGGCCGGACCTCACCCAATCCTGCCGTGGGAGCGGTTGTTGTCAAAGACGGTGTGATAATTGCCCGTGGCTATCACCGTAAGGCAGGTCTGCCCCATGCAGAGGTGGAGGCGTTGAACAAATTGGGGGGAAGGGCCGACGGGCTTACCCTTTATGTAACTTTAGAGCCCTGCAATCATTATGGAAGAACGCCGCCCTGCACTGAGGCCATTTTAAAAAGCGGCCTCAAACGGGTAGTAATCGGCATGAAGGACCCGAATCCCGATGTTTCCGGCGGCGGATGTGAATTTCTCAAAAAAAACGGCGTTTCAGTTACGACCGGTGTCCTGGAAACAGAATGCCGCCGGCTGAATGAGGCCTTTTTAAAGTTTGTAACCTTAAGGCGTCCTTTCGTTACGGTTAAGTCTGCTCTCACCTTAGACGGGTGGACCGCGACCGCGACAGGACATTCCAAGTGGATCACAAATGACAGGTCCAGGCAGTTTGTTCATGGTTTGAGGGACAGGTCGGACGCAGTGATGATGGGGGTCGGAACGGTCCTGGCGGATGACCCTTTGTTTACGACCCGTTTGAAACGCGGCCGCGGCAGGGATCCTTTGCGTATTGTGGTGGATACCCATTTAAAAACACCGCGAGATGCAAAGATCCTGCATCATGATTCCCCTGCCGATACCATTATTGTTGTTGGTCCCGGGGTGACATTCGAGGATCAAAAATGGTATAATGGTAAAGGTGTTTCAACGCTTACCTGCCCCATCAAGGCCGGCAGGATTGACTTGACGGCCTTGATGGGTATATTGGGGGATATGTCAGTGACAAGTCTCCTGGTGGAGGGGGGCGCATCAATTGTGGGTTCTCTAATCAGGGAGAAACTTGTCGATAAATTTTATGTTTTCAAGGCGCCCAAGATTTTTGGAGGGGATGACGGCGTACCCATGGCATCAGGTCCGGGGCCTAAGACCATGGACCGTTCGCTAATACTGAAGGACCTTCGAATAAGGAGATTTGGGGAGGACATACTTATAGAAGGGTATCCGGACTATGGATAGTGTCAGGCCAGAATAGGTGCCGCGACTATGTAGGGATGCCCGCCAGCACGAGTTTGCAATTTTTGGAAGGCCAGGCTTTGTACGCCATAGGCGTCAGGCCAAGCAAATTAACAATTACAGTTTTGGGGTCTAAATCCCAAATCACAAGAACCAAATTACAAATAATATCCAAATCTCAAATACAAATGACCAAAACAATGGTACGTTGTAATACCTAAACAAATAGCGGCTTTATCGCCTGCTTAAGCAATAGAATTTGATTGTTTTTTGTCCCGCTTTCAGCGGAATCAAATTGAACTTTAAACGGCCTTTGGCGTGTTTTGATATTGTTATTTTGAATTTATTTGGAATTTGTGATTTGTATTTTGGGATTTGTTTAGTATCCCGCTGGGAATATCTTTAGCCTGACGGCTATGGACTTTATGCCCGCCCGAAAAGATATCGCGATAAAACAACAACAAACAGCGGACGGTACAGGATGTTTACAGGTTTAATAGAGGGTATTGGGAAAGTAAGCTCGACTAAGAATGTCGGTAACGATATGAGGATCACTGTTGAGCCTCTTTTTCCCATGACCGACGAATGCCGGGTAGGAGAAAGTATTTCCATCGACGGTGTGTGCCTGACGGTAACGGACATATCGAAAGAGTTAGTCAGCATGGATGTTTCAGGCGAGACCCTTTCGCGGAGCACCTTGCGTTTTTTAAGACAGGGCCACGAGGTTAATATGGAAAGGGCCTTGCTTTTAACGGATCGATTGGGAGGGCATCTGGTTTCGGGGCATGTGGACGGAATCGGCAAGATACTGAAGAAAGAGACGCAGCAGAGATCCTGGCTTTTGAGAATCGGGATTGACGAAAAGCTTTCGCACTATACAATTGAAAAGGGTTCGGTTGCCGTAGACGGGATCAGCTTGACCATTAATCGCTGTGCGGAAAGCTTTTTTGAGGTAAATATCATACCCCAGACAGGCCGGGAGACTACACTTCTGAAAAAAAAAGTCGGGGATCAGGTCAACATTGAAACGGATCTGATCGGAAAATATGTGGAGAAGTTTTTTTTAAGGGACAGGTCAACCGGGGATAGGGATGGCGGGTCCGGTATTGACATGGAAATGCTTATAAAACAAGGATTTGGTGATTAAAATGCCTATCACGCGCATAAAAGAAGCATTGGAGGATTTGAGACAGGGGAAGATGATCATCCTTGTGGATGATGAGGGCAGGGAGAACGAAGGGGACCTGACCATTGCTTCAGAAAAGGTTACGCCGGAGGCCATTAATTTTATGGCAAAATACGGTCGCGGGCTCATCTGCCTGGCGTTGGACCCGGAAATTGTGGAACAACTAAAGCTTGTCCAGATGGTCCGTGACAATCGTTCACCCTATAACACCGCGTTCACGACATCCATTGAGGCCCGGGAAGGAGTAACAACCGGAATCTCGGCCGCGGACAGGGCACATACGGTTTTGACTGCCGTGGCAGAGGATGCCAGGCCGGAGGACCTCATTCAGCCTGGACATGTCTTTCCCCTGAGAGCCAGAAGGGGAGGGGTCCTTTTCAGGACCGGTCAGACAGAAGGATCTGTGGATCTTGCCCGCCTTGCGGGTCTGAGGCCGGCCGCGGTAATCTGCGAGATCATGAATGATGACGGCACAATGTCCAGGATGCCGGACCTTGAAAAATTTGCCGGAAAACACGGTATAAGGATCGCCACGGTAGCGGACGTCATTTCTTACCGCATGAGAACCGAGTCTTTTGTTCACAGGGCCGCAGAGACTGTCTTACCCACTCCATTTGGTGAATTCAAGGCCATTGCCTTTGTCAACGACATTGATGAGTATGAACACATAGCTCTGGTCAAAGGTGAGATCAGCCCCGAAGAGGAAATAATGGTACGGGTACATTCCGAATGTCTGACCGGTGATGTGTTTGGTTCTTATCGGTGTGATTGCGGGGAACAACTCAAAAAGGCCATGGCCATGGTTCAGGAAAATGGCCTGGGTGTGATCCTGTATCTCCAGCAGGAAGGGAGGGGTATCGGGCTTGCAAACAAGTTAAAGGCCTATGCCCTGCAGGATCAGGGTCTTGACACGGTCGAGGCGAATGAGCAACTCGGTTTTGATGCGGACTTGAGGGACTACGGTGTCGGAGCCCAGATCCTGGTAGACCTTGGAGTCCGAAAGATGCAGCTCATGACCAATAATCCCAAGAAAATTGTCGGACTTGAAGGTTACGGACTCCATGTGACGGGAAGGTTGCCTATTGAATGCGAACCAAGACCGGAAAACCTGAACTATCTGATGACCAAATGTGAGAAATTAGGGCATCTTATGAAGATTATGGATAAGTGATTTACTGGAACCTGGAAAACCCCGTCCTCTGGTCGGGGTCAGAGTCAGTGGGCTTTGCCTTAATTATTTCAGGAAACTCTATGTTATTCGGCATAGGGTTGAGGTTGTGACGCTCGTATCGGTATTCGTAAAGCGGTTTTCGGTTAAAAAGCCCTCAACCGACAGACGAAAGACGAAACGAGCCGCGCAACCGAATAACGAAAACCGTCAAGCCCCTATGGGGTGAAACCAAAGCCATGTCCTCCCCCGCATAGCGGGATCTTCGACGGGCGTGGATTCTTTACTAACAAGGTATACAAGGGGGTTCCCATGCCTAAGACAATTGAAGGCCAGTTGCTGGCGGAAGGTTTTCGGTTTGCAATCATCGTGAGCCGGTTTAATGATTTCATCAGTTCGAGGTTAGTGGAAGGGGCAATGGACGCGCTCCAAAGACACGGGGCCGGCGAGGAACAGATCTCTCTAATAAAGGTTCCCGGGGCCTTTGAGACGCCTCTTGCGGCAAAAAAGTTAGCCGAAAGCGGCAAATATGATGCGGTGATATGCCTTGGTGCGGTCATAAGAGGGGCCACGCCCCATTTTGACTACGTGGCCGCGGAAGTCTCCAAGGGGATAGCGAATGTTGCATTAGAGTGCGATGTTCCCATTACCTTTGGAGTGCTTACAACAGACAACCTTGAACAGGCCATTGAAAGGGCAGGGTCAAAATCAGGAAACAAAGGCTATGATGCTGCCATGGCAGCTATTGAAATGGTCAACCTGTTTAAGGAATTGGAATAGAATCGCGAAGCGATTATGTAACAGACCTCGTAAAAACTATTTAATTAGTGACTGCAATCCCCATAGTTTTTAGGACTTTGCTCAAAAATTGGACATCAGGTCGGTCTGGGTTATGACGTTCAGGGTTCAACGGTTCAAAGGTTTTAACCCCTGAACCTTGAACCCAAATCTTGAGTTAGAAACGCACCCTTTTGTCCGAAATATTACCCCAAAATCAGCCAAAATTTTCGAGGTCTGTATAATGGGTAAAAGACGAAAGGCCCGGGAACTGGCCATTCAGGTTCATTTCCATTTGGAGTTCAATCCCGGCGATCCAAAAGAGGAATTCGACCTGATATGTGAAAACTTCAACTCCAGGGATTCAATCAGACCTTTCTCAGAAAAGCTGGTAACAGGGGTTTGTGAAAAAAAGGAGGAACTGGACCGATTGATCATCCGGGCATCCAAAAACTGGCGATTGGACAGGATGTCCCTCTTAGACAAATGCATATTGAGGCTGGCCGCCTTTGAAATATTGTTTATGGAAGATATTCCACCGAAGGTTTCCATTGATGAGGCCGTTGAAATGGGAAAAAAATTCGGGGGTAAGGATTCCGGCAGTTTTATAAACGGCGTGCTGGACAATATCTACCTTACCCTTGTGCAGGAGGGCCGGTTGAAAGAAGACGAGGATGGGCAGTCATGAAACTGGACTTACGTTTTACTGCCCGCCCATTAGTGGAGGTCTGGTGTGAGACCGTAGTGGCCTTTGTGTTTGAGGGAGCCGTTGAGAATGGGGACTGCGCCTTTGGGCTTGATGTCAAGACCATGGGCTACCTGTCCTCCTTGAAGAAAAGGGGCTTTTGGAAAGGCGAGGAAGGGGACACGCTTCTTGTGGCTTCTCAAGGCATGATCAAGGCCAATAAGATATTGCTAAAGGGCCTTGGTGCACGCCGTTATTTCACTCCCGGCCTTGTCTCTCACAGGATGAAAGAGATAGGCATTGCCCTTGATAAGATGGCAGTCAGCGATATCGGCATTCGGATTCCGGTTGCACAAGGGGAAAGTTTTGAATCCACATCCATGTTTGAAGCGGCATGTGTGCATCTGGTGGAACCTTTTCTTATTAGCCACGGGGATGAGCCTGATTTCCTCTTGAAGATCGTTTTTTCGGTGAATGCCGATCAAATCGGTGAGCTTGAGTCTACGGTTCGCCCATTGAAAGAGCATTTTAGATCCAGACTTGATCACACTATTATTTTTGATGGACTCGTAAAAAGTCCATCAACAGGTCCCGCCTATAGGCGGGATTAAGCCCCGGCCTGGGGTAGGGGTGGAACCATTTGAATTCACTTCAAATGGCGGGGGAGGGGTAGCCCTCCCTCGCCGAGTAAAAAGGCGCGGAGCGACTTTTTACGAGGTTGTCATTTTTGACACTTCGACTTCTTGTTTACAAGGTGAGCAATGAAATACGACCCGCAGAAATTGGAATCCAAATGGCAGGCATTTTGGGAAAAGAAAAACCTGTTCAAGGTCTATGAAGGTCCGTCTAAGGAAAAATACTACCTCATGGAAATGTTTCCCTATCCCTCCGGAAATATCCATATGGGACACGTGCGAAACTACACCATCGGGGATGTTGTTGCAAGATACAAAAGGATGTGCGGCAAGAACGTGCTTCATCCCATGGGATGGGATGCCTTTGGAATGCCGGCGGAGAATGCAGCCATAGAAAACAACACTCACCCGGCTAAGTGGACCTATGATAACATCAGCGGAATGAAGGCCCAGCTAAAGAGAATGGGCTTCAGCTATGACTGGGACCGGGAATTTGCCACCTGCGACCCCGAGTATTACCGCTGGGAGCAGTTGATATTCCTGAAAATGTATGAAAAGGGACTGGCCTACAAGAAAAGGACACATGTCAACTGGTGCGAAAAATGCCAGACTGTTCTTGCCAATGAACAGGTTGAAAACGGTTGCTGCTGGCGTCATACCGATCAGGAAGTGTCCATCAAAGAGATGGATAGCTGGTTCCTGAAGATAACGGATTACGGGGAAGATATCCTTGATTACTGCGACAAGCTTCCCGGATGGCCGGAAAGGGTCCTGACCATGCAGAGGAACTGGATCGGGAAGAGCTATGGCGCTATAATTCAATTTCCATTAAAGGATTCGGACGAGGTCATAGAGGTCTTTACCACACGCCAGGATACGGTCTTTGGCGCGACTTTCCTCTGCTTTGCCCCGGAGCATCACATGGTAAGGGAAATAATCAAGGGATTGCCTGAAGAAGGTGATGTCCTCGAGTTTGTAGAACGTACCCTCAAGATGGACACTTATATGCGCACGGCGGATTTAACGGCCAAGGAGGGAGTATTTGCCGGGAGATACTGCCTGAATCCCGTGACAGGGGAGAAGATTCCGATTTTTGTGGCCAATTTCGTGCTCCCTGACTACGGCACCGGTGCAATCATGGCCGTTCCCACCCATGACCAGAGGGATTTCGAGTTTGCAAAGAAGTATGATCTGCCCCTCCGGGTTGTAATAAAACCCCCTGATCAGGACCTCAGCGAAGAGACCATGACAGAGGCATTTGTGGATCAGGGCATTTTAGTGAATTCCGGACCTTTTGACGGCCAGCGCAACTTAGAGGCATTAGACAGTATTGCGGAATACTTAGAATCAAAAGGCATGGGATACAAGACGGTAAATTACAGGCTCAAGGACTGGGGCATATCGAGACAGCGCTACTGGGGTGCACCCATACCGGTTATCTACTGCGAAAAGTGCGGCACCGTTCCCGTGCCGGAAGAA
Organism: Deltaproteobacteria bacterium; assembly: GCA_019313765.1. Taxonomy (GTDB): domain Bacteria; phylum Desulfobacterota; class DSM-4660; order Desulfatiglandales; family Desulfatiglandaceae; genus JAIOSR01. The sequence goes on from JAFDAP010000003.1 coordinate 10,199, forward strand.
GACCTTCCGGTTATTCTTCCCCTTGATCTGGACATGCGTCCGAACGGCGGGTCCCCTCTGCCCTTTTCCTCCTCCTTTTTTGAGACGATCTGTCCAAAGTGTAAGGGAGCGGCCAGGCGTGAAACAGACACCATGGATACCTTTGTGGAGTCCTCCTGGTATTTTGACAGATACACCTGCCCTGACTACACAAAGGGCCCGCTTGACGAGGAGAGGGTTAATCACTGGATGCCAGTGGACCAGTATATCGGGGGCATTGAGCACGCCATCCTGCACCTGCTCTATTCCCGTTTCTATACAAGAGTGCTGAGGGATTTCGGTTACCTCAAGGTGAAAGAACCCTTTACCAACCTCCTGACCCAGGGAATGGTGTGCAAGGAAACCCAGGAATGCCCGGAGCACGGATATCTCTATCCTCAAGAGGTCAAGGAAGATTGCTGCGTTCACTGCGGGACCAGGGTGAACACGGGCAATACGGTCAAGATGTCCAAGTCCAAAAAAAACGTGGTGGACCCACAGCCTTTGATAGACGAATATGGTGCGGATACGGTTAGAATGTTCTGCCTGTTTGCCTCCCCTCCTGAAAAGGATTTGGAGTGGAGCGATCGGGGAGTGGATGGATCATACAGGTTTCTGAACCGTATTTGGCGGCTTGTTACCGATCATATCGATGAGATCACTAAGGTCCCGGTCTATGAAGGAAAGGACTCTTTGCCGAACCGGTTAAAGGCCGTTCATCGAAAGACCCACCAGACCATTAAGAAGGTGACAGGCGATATTGAGAACCGGTTTCATTTCAATACGGGCATTTCCGCTGTCATGGAATTAGTTAATGAGGTGACTCAGTTTCTGAACAGCAAAGAGAAAAAGGATGATACGGCGTGGTCAGTTATCCGTGAGGCGATTGAAAACTCGGTGATATTGCTTTCACCTGTGGTCCCCCATATTACCGAGGAAATGTGGGAGATGCTGGGCCATGATGAGTGTCTCATCACGGTTCCCTGGCCCGGGTATCGTGAAGATGCATTGGAAGTCGAAAACAGGCTGGTTGTCCTGCAGGTGAATGGAAAGGTGAGGAACAGGATTGAGGTGCCCGTTTCTTACGGTGAAGACGAGATCGAGGCCGAGGCCCTTGCGGATGAACGGGTTAAGCGTTTTATTGACGGAAAACCTGTCAGAAAGGTCATAGTGGTCCAGAAAAAGCTGGTTAATGTGGTAGTTTAGTCAAGGATTGACTCAGGGCCACGTCATTTAAACAGGTAATTGCTTGGAATAAATAAAGTTACTGGCTTATGAAAATCATGAAAATTCCAAGCACCAAAATACAAATCCCAAACAAATATCAATTACCGAAATTCAAAATTCAAAACAGATAGAATGACGGCGATACATCCAAATAAGTGATTGAAATGTTTTGGTCACCTGTCGAGAGCCTCTAGGTCGAACGATTGGAATTTGTAATTTTGGTATTGTTTGTAATTTGAGTATTGTGATTTGGGATTTTAGTGCCTTATCCAGGAAAACAGATCGCTTCTATCTGAATCAGTTAGAGTTGACTTTGATGTTTCGCTGATGATTGACTATTGATGATTGATTATGGAATTTCAATCGAAAAACGCGGGAGTTGCCGACTATGAACCTACCCTATAAACAATACAAGGCCCTTTTGCCCATTCTTGCCGTGTTGTTGTTCCTGTTGTTTGCAGCGGGTTGCGGCTATCATTTCCGTGGCACCGGAAAACCGGTCGGGTTACAGATAGAGGGCCTGGCCATTCCTTTGATGGAAAGTACTTCTTCATCCCTGGGTTTTGAGGGGGATTTTACCCGCATTATCCGACAGGAATTTGCAAGCCACGCAAGGTTCCCTCTTGTTTCAAGGGAGAAGGCATCGACGGTCTTGATCGGAAAGGTATATGATATCAAGACCGACCCCTACACCTATAACCTGACCCAGACCATGGTCGCGGGTGAGAAGACGAACTATTCAACAACCAGTGCCCGCTGGTTGAAAATCAAATTGGACGTGAAATTGGTGGACAGGAAAACCGGAAAGATTATCTGGCATGATAAGAAAATGGAAGAAGAGACGACCTTTGCTGTGGGAACGGATCCCTTAGCCAATCGTTACAATGAAAGAAGGGCCGTCCAACAGATTGCCCGGAGCCTGGCCCAAAGGATCTATCTGAAAACAATGGAAAGGTTCTAATGGGGCGAGATCTGCAACCCGAGCAATTTTTGACCCAGCTAAGAAAGGGCCAATTATCTCCATTTTACCTGTTCTACGGGGAGAGTGAATTTCAATTAGAAAAGGTACTTGACAGGGTCCGCGAGACATTTATTCCCGAGGATGTAAGAGACTTCAACCTCCAGATTTTTTACGGCCACAAAGGAAATATAGCCGGTCAATCCGGGCCGGGCGACATTATTGATGCGGCCAGATCCCTCCCTTTCATGGCCCAAAACAGGCTCATTATTGTTCGAAGGATTGAAGAATTTCCGGCCTCAGAGCTTGAGATCTTTCTTTCCTATCTTGAAAGGGCCGCGGAATCCACCTGCCTGATATTTATATCTTCAAAACCGGATTTCCGAACAAAGTTCTACAAAAAGATCAGGGACCTTAAAAAGGCCGTAAACTTCAGGAAGTTATATGACAATGAGGTAGTGCCCTGGATCAAGAAAACGGCTAAGGACATGGGGCTAAAAATTGATACCAGGGCATGTGAATATCTCCGCGAGATCGTGGGGATACGGATGAGAGATCTCCATACGGAACTGGAAAAGCTTTATCTCCGTTATGGAGATACGACCGTTGGCATTGAGGAGGTCAGGGAACTTGCCATTTACAGCCGGATTTACACCATTTTTGAACTAATGGATGCCATATCATCCAGGCAGGGCGCAAAATCGTTGTCGGTCTTGAACAAATTTATTGAAGAGGAAGGAAGGGATGGAATATTTCGGGCCGTGGGTATGCTGAATCGCCAGATACTGTTACTCTGGCAAACCAGGTCGATTATCAATAAAGGGGGTCGGACGTCCGATGTGTTACATAAGCTGCGGCTCAGGGATTTCCAGGTCAATAAACTGGTGCCCCAGTCAAAGGAATGGACTACGGATGAGCTTGAGAAGGCAATCCATTTCCTTTATGAGGCCGATGGCCTTCTCAAGTCGGGTTCAGAGCCGCAACTGATTCTTGAAAATGTGTTATTGTCGCTGTGTGCCCGTTAGGCTGATGCTGTGAGCTGATTTATCTGGCGTGTTAAGCGGGAAATTTTCCGTGCGGCTTTGTTTTTGTGAATGACGCCCTTGGAAGCGCTCTTTTGAATGACGGAAACAGCGTTTTTAAGGCTTTCCCTGGCTTGATCCGCTGAGTTGTCGGCAATGGCGGCCCTTACTTCCTTGATTACATTTTTGCTCCTGGTCCTGTAATTCTTGTTTCTCAGTCTTCTAATCTCGTTTTGCCTGGCCCGTTTAATGGCCGATTTATGGATTGCCAAACTTGAACCTCCTGAAAAGTTGAATTAATCCTTTTTTATACTTCGAATTGATTCTATATGTCAAGGGTTTTGTGTGCCGGGTTCTGAATCTACAACATCTGAGAAAAAAAATGTGAGCCGTGCCGCCGGGGTCGTGGGGTTCTACACTTTTCTGAGCCGCATTCTGGGCCTTGTTCGTGACATGGTCCTGGCGTTTTTCTTTGGCACCGGCATGACAATGGATGCCTTTGTCGCGGCATTCCGTATACCTAATCTATTGAGACGCCTTTTTGCGGAAGGCTCTCTAACCATTGTTTTTATTCCCGTTTTTACCGAATACCTGACAACCAGGACAAAAAAGGATGCCTTTGATCTTGCGCGAATTGTATTGACGCTCCTCTTGCTTGTTCTTGTGTGCGTGACATTGGCAGGCATCCTTTTTGCTCCCTGGATTGTGAGAATCCAGGCCTGGGGTTTCGGGAGCTCAGGGGTCAAATATGATCTGACCGTATTCCTCACCCGTATCACCTTTCCGTATATTTTTTTTATCAGTATTGTGGCCTTTTTTATGGGGGTCCTCAATTCCCTGAGACGTTTCGCCGCACCAGCGGCCGCACCCATTTTTCTGAACGTGGGTATCATAGGGGCTGCGTACCTGTTATCTCCATATTTGGCCGAACCTATTGTGGGTGTGGCCATTGGTGTGCTGATCGGAGGGATGCTTCAGGTTGTTCTCCAGGTTCCCTGGATCATAAAGGAGGGCCTCAAACTTTTCCCCCTGTGGCAGCCGGATCACCCGGCAGTGAAAAGGATCGCGATGCTTATGCTGCCGGCCGTTTTCGGATCGGCGGTGTACCAGTTGAACAGTTATATCGGGACGCTTCTCGCTTCATTCTTAGCGGAAGGGAGTGTTTCCTGGCTTTACTATGCGGATCGCCTTGTCCAGTTTCCTTTGGGGGTTTTTGCCATCGCAATCAGCACGGCAGCGCTCCCTTCACTTTCAACCCATGCAGCCAAAAAAGACCCTGATGAGTTTGCAAAGACCTTGAGCCATTCCCTTCGGCTGGTATTCTTTATTATTCTACCCTCCATGGTGGGCCTGATCCTTCTGGGGAGGCCGATAATCCGGGTCCTTCTTGAAAGGGGGGCCTTTGATTCATACTCCACGCTTATGACGGATCGCGCCCTGTTTTTCTACATCCTCGGCCTCTGGGCATTTTCAGGAATCAGGGTAATAGTCTCGGCCTTTTATGCACTCCAGGACACGAAGACTCCGGTCAAAATTGCTTTTGTGGCTTTTGCGGCCAATCTGTTTTTCAGCCTCGCGCTTATGGGGCCTTTGAAGCATGGTGGTATTGCGCTTGCACTGTCTCTGTCATCGACAATCCAGTTCTTTCTTTTGATTTTCTTTCTGAAAAAAAAGATTCAAATGAATGACCTGAGGCCGGTTTTGGTCTCTACCCTGAAATGCTCTTTTGCTGCCGCGGTCATGGGTTTAGGTGTCTTTTATTGTCATGTCAAATGGCTTACTGCGGATCCGGGCGCCGGATTATTGAGCATGATTACCCACCTGTCCGGCCTGATAATAATCGGAATAATCATCTATTTTGCAGTTGCCCGGATCTTGGGCTGCCGCGAACTGGAATCTATTGGAGAGATATTCGGTCCCATCTTTGGGAAGAAAAAGAGGTAAGGGTTCAGGGTTTGAAAGGCAACCCTGAACGTTGAACCGTGAACCTGTTAAAGGTTACATCCTATGAACAATCATACAAGGAAAGAAAAATTCGGGTGGTGTGTTTATGACTGGGCCAATTCGGCCTTTGCCACTACCATTATGGCCGCTGTCCTGCCGGTCTATTTTGCCGGAAGTATTGTGCCGCAAAAGGGCGTGGAAGTTTCATTCGTGGGTTTTTCATGGTGTCTGAGCGCCACAAGTCTTTGGGGGTATGTCAGTGGTCTGACGGCCTTCCTGGTCCTGATTACAGCGCCCGTATTAGGGGGTATTGCCGATTACGGAAACCGGAAGAAGGCATTTTTAATGGCATTTTGTTACTCAGGGTCCTTTTTTACGGCCCTGTTTTTTTTCAGCGGGCCGGGCAGTGTGTTCTATACTCTGTTCCTTTTTTTTCTGGCACATTACTGCTTTGTGGGAGGAAATGTCTTTTACGATGCATTCCTGCCTTTCCTCTCCAAGGGCAAGGACATGGACCGTCTATCCGGACAGGGTTTTGCATTGGGGTATCTGGGGGGAGGGCTTCTCTTAGCGTTAAATGTCCTGTTTATTCAGTTCAACCGGGAACTGGGGATTGATAAGGGAACCGCCGTAAGGTTGTCTCTGGCATCGGCAGGGGTATGGTGGGGTTTTTTCGGGACAATCGCCTTCTTGCTGTTTCGCGAGGAGAAATCCTCGCGCGTTGAACATATGGGCCTTATCCGGGCGGCCGCTATGGGCCTTCAAAAGACATGGGAGACCGCTAAGATGGTGGCCAAGTACAGGCATATCCTGATATTTTTGTTGGCTTATATGATCTACAATGACGGTGTGCAAACCGTGATCAAGATGGCGTCTATTTACGGAAAGGACGAACTTGGCCTGTCTACCGGCACCCTTCTGGGGACCCTTTTAATGGTACAGTTCATAGGAATCGCCGGGGCCCTTTTGATGTCGCGCATCGCTTTGTGGTTCGGGACCAAAAGGACCATCATGGGCGGCCTTTTAGTATGGCTAAGTTTGACAATATTTGCCTATGGCATGAACACATCGCAGGAATACTGGCTGTTGGGTATCGTCGTGGGGCTGGTCCTCGGGGGGACACAGGCCCTTTCCCGTTCACTTTATGCAGGGCTCATACCAAAAGAACACGCTGCCCAGTTTTTTGGTTATTTCTCAGTGTTTGCGAAATTTTCCGCCATATGGGGCCCCATTATTTTTGCCTTTATTCGACAGGTCACAGGCACGGCCAGGCTTGCAATCCTCTCCCTTTCCCTCTTTTTCCTAACAGGGTGGATACTCCTCTTTTTTGTCAGGGAAAAGGGACCGGATACTGATTCAGAATTTTGAGCGCGGAGATCTTTGCATTGAACCCTTATTTCAAGTTGACATGGTTGTACCTGCTCAATATTGGAAGGGTAATATCTCATGGGGTATGCTATGCCGGGTGAATTCGAAGTAAATCGAAGACTCAGCCCCATGGAGAAATACCTCTGGGTTGTCGACAGGGTGTGCCGCATCAATTTCATCATGCACGCCCGGATCCAAGGCGTACTGAATGAAGAGATCATGCGCAGGGCCCTGGACGCCATCCAGGCAAGGCACCCGCTGCTTCGCGTGCGTGTTGAGCGGGACGGGTGGAGCAATCTAAGGTTTTGCTCGGGTCGAGTGCCCGAAATTCCCCTAAGGGTTGCGGACGCCCGGTCCGAGGACTGGACAAGGGAGGCGGAGAAGGACCTGAATGCCATTTTTTCGACCAGTGTGGGTCCCCTGGTCAGGGCTACCCTTGTGCGGCATGACACGGACAGTTCAACGATCCTCCTTACTTTTCATCATTCCATTGGAGACGGAATGTCAGGGGCCTATCTTATGCGTGACCTGATTGCCTCGGCGGCCCTTGCCGCCACGGGCAAGGATCCCGCGCTTCCCCCACTTGAGCCAAAAAAGGAGCTTGAGACCTACTTTCCTCCCTGGGCCAGGGGTTTTAGCGGGCGCTGGAAAAACATGGCGTTTGGCGTGCGCACCTTTGCCCCCATGTTGTACTGGAGCCGTCCCACTGTCCCCGTGTTTGACCAAAAGGCCCCTTTTGAAGAAAGAAAGGCATGCATTCTGGCGCGCACACTTTCACCAGAGACCGTGGGCGCTCTGCACGAAACAGCGCGCAAATACGGCACCACCCTGCACGGTGCCCTGCTGGCCGCCCAGGTCCTGGCCATTGCCCGTGACAGAGGTCTCACAAAGAAGCGTCCCTTCTTTGTGGGTTCACCCGTCAATCTGAGGTCGCGCCTTACGCCCCCTGTTGGAGAGGATGTGGGCTTTTTTGTGACCATGGGTGTCTCCATTAACCTTTGCAAAGCCGATTCGAAATTCTGGCCCCTGGCCAGGGAGATCAGGCAGTCCCTTTGGAACTGTGTTGAAAGGGGAGACCCTTTTGTCTTCAGTTATCAGCAAAAGGACCTGTCAAGGATTTCGGCCATAACGGGTATAGGCCCCCTGGGTGTCAAAATATATGCCGCCCTCTCCAGTAACTTATCCGCCGGGGGCATGGGATTCAGCAATATCGGCCGCGTACCCATAGAGTCGGTCAAGGGGCCTTTCAAGATCGAATCCCTCGGGTTTGCCGCATCAGGATCCACCTTCAGCCCCTTTGTATCATTCGGAGCGACCATTGAGTCCCTCACCACCTGGAATTTTGTGGGAATGGAGCCTTTGATGGGGAGAAAACATACTCAGAGGATTGCCGACCTGGCCGTGAAAATTCTCAAAGAGGCTATTTAAAATCCGCTCTCCGCCTGCCGCGGCGTAGCTCATAAGAATGTAGGCGGGTCCTCTTAACCCCGCCTGTCGGAGCTTAGCATAGATTTATCCGCCTCTGGAGAATCCCGCTATCAAGGCCCGCAGGTAGGAACTATAGTACTGGGGTGGGATTTGAGGGCTGTTACATCGGGGCCAAGGACTATTTCACCGGGGTTTGTTTTATGCTGACATCTGAAGGCTTTATTTTCCATTGAAAACCTGGTCCTCCCCCCGGGCCGTAGGCCCTATGGGCCGGAGGCTGGGACCGTCGAAGATCCCGCTGTGCGGGAGTCAGAGCTAGATGGCTCTGCCTTGGATTTTTGTGTCTAAAAATACAAATTACAA
>JAFDAP010000263.1 GCA_019313765.1 Deltaproteobacteria bacterium
CTTGTAGGTCTCGAACATCTCAACGATATGATCAAGACGATCGGGATTGGGTGTGAAGATGGCGCAATCCACCTTGAAATAACGGTCCACGATGGCTTCCATGAGTTCTTCCACCGTATCCCAGCTATCATCGGTCAGATTTCGGGTGCCCCGCTCCCCAACACAGGATTCCTCTCCTACAATCACTGCACCGGAGGTTTCTATAATCCAGGGGAGTTTCCAGTTGGGAACGGCCATGGGGCATCCCGATAAGAGGATCCTCGGAGTTCCCTTCGGGAAAACGCCCTGGCCATTTTCGATCCGTTTTTCAAGTTCATCACAAATCTTATTGACCGAATCGGTAAACCGGACCGGATCATCGTAAAAGAAGACCTGGTTTGCCAGGAGGGCATCCAGACCGGAAATGGGGGCAAGGTCTGCCTTCCGTAAACCGGAGAGCCTGTGGATGGCTTTTCGTTTGTTATTGACGATCTCAATCCCTTTCTTGAGCCTGGTTGCATCAATGGTAATGCCTGTGAGTTTTTCCACCGCCTCCTTGAAGCGCACGTATTCAGCTTTTAAAAGAGCTCTTCCTTCAGCGGATTTTACCTGTGGTATGTCCATCACGTACAGGTTGGGAACAAGCTCATTAAAGATCTCGTAGGATTTCTTCTTCCCGTCACATGTGTTTTCCCCCACGATCATGTCGGCAGATTCGAGATAGGGACAGACCTTTCCTAACTTGAAACCAAATGCCGATTTAATAAGCGAGCAAGTATTGCGGGGCAGGAGCTTTTCCACCTCGTCCATGGCAAAATCAGCCCCTGTACAGAGGCCGACAAGTGTTCCATCTACGGCCCGCACGATCTCTTCCGGCACAAACACACAGAAAGACCCTATCACCTTTCGGCCGGCCGCCTTTTCATCCAGCAATTCTTTGATGCGCAACCCGTGTACTTCGCTTATCACAAAATCAAAGTATCCCATGCCTTCGGGCCGGTCCTTCTGAGCCAGATAGATGTCCTGGTAGCCTTTCCCGAGGACCTCGAGCAGGGCGTCATGCGCAACAAGGTCCAGTCCTATATTTTCCCACATACTTCTGTAATCTTCGCTCATCTTTTTCCTCCCTTGAAATTAGTTTAGTCGTTAAATCGTTAAGTAGTTGAGTAGTTAAAAAATGTCGTTTCCTTATTAGTCCACCGCTCCAATACTACAACACTCAATTCCTCAATCCCTAAATTCCAGAATCCCTCAATCTGTTTTTAGCACTCTCCCATCTTCCTCTCTGCGGGTGAACCCGATTGAATCCAGATACTCAAGAACCGGCACACCCACACTCCTCCCATATCCTAAGGTCTCTTTCAGTTCTGCAAGGGTAAAAAACCCTTTATGCACAATGACATTGCTCACCTTTTTCTTTATTCCCTCAAAGGCCTGGGTGGTCAAAAAACGCCCGTCATTTATGCGAACCAGTTTTTTATCGTCACGCAAGTAGATGAGCATTCTTTTTATCTCTTTTTTTTCGAACTTCTTTTCATGGAGTTTCCAGATGGTATCCGCACTAAAGGGTACGAAATCGGATTCCCGGGCATAATCAAGACACAGATTGACCAGCCTTTCTTGTTCTTCAGGAAGCTTTACAGAAAGATCCTGGATACGGAAGCCTCCATCGATTTTTTGTATCTTTCCCTCATTACAGAGTTCTGCGAGCATCCTTTGAAAAGGCGCTTCATCAAGAGAAGGCGCTAACCGGCTTATGATCTCATCGCCTTTTACATTCCTTTTTAAAGGATCCTGTTGCAGTGTTTTTTCAACGACCTTTGGAAGGTCCCCTTTCAGTTTTTGATAAAGCTCTTTTCTAAGAACGCCACGGCCTTTGAAGGACAGGAGTTCCCCGCTTTTGACCCGCGACCTGATCTCCGCCTCGATTTCAGTAACAGGAAAGCCCGTGTTGCGGGCAAGCTCGCCGGCAGTGATAAGGTGGGTGAAATCCGGTTTAAAGGTATTCTCGATAAAGCCTTTCAGGTTGTGTTCCTGCAGGGCCTTCAGGTATGGAATTGTTGTAGATGCCCTGGCCTGTCTGTACTTCTCCCGCGGGGTTTCAAGGATTTTTCCCCCTCCAATGACGGTCTGGACGTTCAGAAGGCAGATCACAAAAGCATCTCCCGGAAGGGCTGCCACGGGTTTCATCAACCGGAACTGGACCAGACCCTTTTCACCCGGCTCTAATTGTTCCTTTTCCATGATGACCACCAGGGTGTTTGTGACAGAGGTTCCCAGATAGAGTTTTACCCTTTGCCGGTTCTTGACTGGCTTTTTTGCTCTCTTAAGTACCTGGAGGTCCACATTGAGAAGATAAGTCGGGTTGACCGTTCCCGGTTCTGCCAGAACCATTCCTCTCTTTATTTCCTTAAGGGGGACCCTGTGCAGGTTGATGCCGGCACGCTGACCGGCATATGCTTTGGAGCCTTTCTCGTGGTGCGTCTCCAAGGAACGTGCCCTGGTCTCAATGCCGGATGGCAGGAGATGAAGGGGATCATCCTGTCTGAGGATTCCCGAAAGGATTGTCCCGCTGGCCACGGTTCCGAAACCGGCAAAAGTCTTGACCTGGTCAATCCAGAGACGGAATGGAGATTTGATGTCTTTATCCGGTATTTTTTCCACAGCTTTTTCAATGTTGATTCGAATATCGTCCAGACCTCTCCGGTCTATTGCCGAAAAAGGGATAACCGGCTTTCCTTCAAAGAAGGTTCCCTCTATCAACTCCCTGATTTCAATCTCAGCTAATTCCCGGGTCTCTTCATCCACCAGGTCGGCCTTGCTTAAGACAATGAAACCGCCTTTGGCGCCGAAAAAATCCAGGATCTGGATATGTTCCAGGGTCTGGGGCATGACGCCGTCATCCGCAGCTACTATTAAAATGGCCATGTCCACGCTGCTTAAGCCCCGAATGGTATTTTTAAGGAAATCGGTATGGCCCGGAACATCCACCAGAGCGATTCGTTTGCCAGAGGAAAGTTCCAATGGCGCTATGCCTGACTCGATGGACAGACCGCGCCGCTTTTCCTCCTGCAATCTATCGGTGTCAATCCCCGTCAAGCAGCGGACAAGGGCGGTCTTCCCGTGGTCCACATGCCCGGCTATTCCGGCAGTAACGAATTTGTCCATTACTCCATCACTCCATTACTCCAATTGAAGCCTTAAAAAGCCACAAAGAACTTTTAATGAGATAGATCAAAGCCACTACCTCCAAGTGTGGACTTCTTATTTTTCGTTGGAGGGGGCAAGGGGAATCGAACCTCCCCCCGGTTTTGCAGACCGGGCCAACGGTTTTGAAGACCGCGGGGCGCCCAGCACCATTGCCCCCTTTACCCGAGTAAGGAAGGTATATATGGCGGACTGAAAACGGTTTGAAAAATGGTGATAATAAGATGATTGAAGGGATTAATTGGTTTTCGGCCTGACCCTGCCTACCGAACCCGGGTAGAATTATTTTCAATACGTCAGGTAAAGCCGAAAAATCGATACATGTATGAACTCCTGATGGGGATAATCTGACTATTGATGGAAACTCAGGATGTGAAGGATAGAAAGGATATTTCGATTTGTCAATCTGGAAATTCCGATAGTAAAAACACTTTACTTAGGAAAAGCCGATTCAACATGAAGAAGGAAATTTTTATTGACAAATTATTCCAATTTAGAATACTCTATTATAAAATATTCATTTAAGGAATATTTCCATGATGAAAACTAAGCCATCCACTGAATATGCCTTGTTAGGGGCGTTAATGTCCGGCTCCAAACATGGCTATGAGATCCTGCAATTTATTAATACCGCTCTGGGATCTACATGGTATGTGGGTACCAGCCCACTCTACGTTCTTCTTAAAAGACTGGAGAGAGACGGTCTTCTGCACTC
>JAFDAP010000264.1 GCA_019313765.1 Deltaproteobacteria bacterium
GGCATAATAATTGAAATTCAAATTACATGCCAACTACTTGTGATTTGCATCTTGAACGAGAAAAAATCGGTTGACCCGGTTCGAAAAACTTCAAAAAACGGTGAAACTTCAGAACTTTAAGAAACCCCGGTTAAATAATCTTCAAATTTAACGGCGTAAAAATTTCTTTTTATGGCACCTATGGGTGACCTGCCACACCTAAGCGGGGATGTAATGACGATTTGCCCTTGGGATCTTATTGCTGCTTTCTTAAACGACCCTTTTTGATAGGAAAATTGAAGGTTTAAGCCCTAAAAATATGGAAAAAACCGACCATATTATAAACATATCAAATGGTTAGCTTGGTCCGACCCCCATCTACTGCTAACGAAGCGGTGGCCAAGCCAAGATAGACAATTATTTCTGGACCACTCTCGTGACACTCAAGGACGAATTCATGATCGTCGTGTTTTATGAGGACATCCTCTTCATCTTTGATAGGTCCTAAGGGAGCGATATGCCGATTGATTGTTGACCATGTCTCAGGCCAACAGTGGAAGCAGCAACAAGAACGGGGTTCAGGTTCGAGCTTGATAATGACGAAAGCGCTTGGGCCCCCTGAATAGCTCAATAAGGCAGCTGCGCGTTGGATACTTGGATTGGATTTATTCATGATATTCCTTACACACCGAACGTACGGCTCTGCGGCGGCGGTACGCCGTCAGCAGCAGCCGATTGTTGGCCCTCAAATCCACTCCTTTGTGAACTTCGCGTAGTTGTATTCGTCAATCACCTTCAGGAGACTACTTCCTCGGGTCTCGACTTTGCCTCGCAAACTCTCGGCCATGCCTTTGCTTATCTTCATGAACTGGATGTACTGCCCGCTCGGATCGTGCGAATAGTGGCAACGGTATCCCTTCGCTATCTTGTCGTCCCACAGCGGAAAGAATCCCGGCGCGAGCAAATGCAGCGCCTTGGCGACACTGACCGGGCTTCGAAAGCCCTTTGATTTTCCTTCTGCGATTGCCAGCCCGTCGAGAAACGCCGCAAAGAGGGCAGTGATGGGTTCCTCGTCTTCCCCCCCTAAGGTCTCGATGCCGCGCATCCGGAACTTGTTGAGACCGGCCATGTTCGCGCGCAGCACCCTCTCCAAGGCATCGTAGTCGAACAGGCCATATCGGTAGAACGCATTATTCCACACGAGCAAAAGAACACCCAAGGCATCGGCCATCTGGGGCGGGTCGCCCCAAAAGTGATCCACGAGAAATGTCGACACCTTATATATCGCATCGCGTTTCTCGTGTGCCTGGAAAGCGTCTGATCCCGCTTGCACCTCACGTGGGTCAACTGTGTTTTTTGTTCTCATTTTATGGGCCAACGTTAAAGATTGTAAACGGAGTGAAGCTTGTCTTCATTCCGTTTATCCCGCCACAGCGGGATTGGTCTAAGCCGCGTTTATGCGCTATGGGCCGAATTAATATCGGGAAATATAATCATGAAGTGCTTGTTCTTCCTTTATTTTCTTGCTCCCAGAATGAAGCGGGCGCGTTCTTTTCGCAACATTTCATACGGCGTGACACATTTAATATCGAGGCCAATGCAAACGTTGGGAATTTTGATTTTTTTAGTCGATGGCGAAGCTATCTCATGGGTTACGATTGTATGCTTGTGCGCAACCGCAAAGGCTACCAAGTAATAATCAGCCACCTGGAAGAAAGTGTTCACCGCAGCGGGATCATAATTTTGTGCTGTCACCCATGTGCTGACTTTTTCAAGAGCTAACAACATTGAGGAATCAGGCTTCAGAAAAAAATCAGGACCTCTCTGGTCCGCCCATTTTGCGAGATCGTCATTGCCGGCATCGATTTCGTCGCCAACCTTCTCGATACTGAAGACCTTCTGCTTATCATTGTTTGCGATCATCCAATCCCAGAACGCCGGGCAGAAATCCATGCCGTAATGAAGGTTTTTCGCCTGAATAAATACGTTCGCATCAAGCAGGTAAGACATCAGAATACCACCCCCAACTTACGACCAAGCTCATGAAAGGTCGCAAGTTTGGAAAAGCCAAGCAGGCGAAATGCATCACGATGAAGTGTTTGCCCCTCGAGTGTACTGATGACAAGAGCACGGGCGAATCGTTTGCTGACTCTCGCTGGTAATGTCAAATAAAAATTGCCGCCGCTTTCTCTCGATAAGGATCGCAACCTTTTCAGTTCTTGTTCATATGCGCGCCAAAGTTCTTCACGGGAAAGCTTACCCGCATCATAAAGCCGTCTCAGAATGACCAGTGTGCTTACCTTGAACCACCTTGCAAGATTGTTCAATTCCTCACGTAAGGGAATATCTCCTCTATATGTATCATGCAAAACAACAAGAGGAACGAGAAGCTCAGCGGCAACCTGGTTACACCAAACCTCTACATTATTGGATGGCATCGTTACAGGCCCTATATCGGATAGCGCTGTTTCACCGAGCCATATATGCGCCAATTCATGGGCCAGCGTGAACATTTGCGCCGCTTTTGTATCTTTTCCGTTTATGAAAACCAAAGGCGCCAGTGGGTCAGCAAGTGCAAATCCTCGAAACTCCTTTGGATTAAGAGAGCGATGGGTATTGCTGCCGACAATACCGCTTACCATGACCATTATGCCAATGGAATCAGCCTGAGAAATGAAACGACGTAAAGCTTCGGTCCAGGTCGGTATACTGCGGCGGTCTTCCACGTCGAATCCAAGGACTTTCCTGATGCTCCTGGAAACATCAACAACATCGCTTTCCAACGTAGCGGAACCAACGAATGGTAATGGGGTTTCTCCCATGGACCGCGCGAAGTCTTGGTACCATTCCTGGCGCTGCTGACATATATACATTGTGTCCAGCAGGTCTGGACTGGGATACCCGATATGTTCGTTACCAATAGTACGAAGATCCGGAATTGGCACAAACTCTTTAGGCGGTTGAGGTAGAAAAAAGTAACCAAAAGGTGTGTATGTCACCTTAGCAAAATTTTCCAGTTGCCTGAGGGTGGGGCTTGCCTCGCCGCTTACCCACGCAGGCAATTTGCGAAAAGACTGCTGTTGCGCAAGCGAATCGATGCTTCGGCCGGAACGTTCACAAGCCCATAAAATCAAATCGGGTTTAACTTCCACGCGCATAATATCAACCTCCCGATCTGTCGGTCGTGGTCAAGTGGTTCTCTTTAGCGGTTTTGAATGCGTGCTCCATATAATTGCCTCGAAATTTTACGATCTCCTCCCGAACGACCATGTGAAGCATAACATTCCTCTTCTGATTTGTACAGACAATCTAACTGTCCCCATTCTTCTTGTGATCTCATTTTCATTTCCTACATCGAACGTTAAAGATTGTAAACGGAGTGAAGCTTGTCTTCATTCCGTTTATCCCGCCACAGCGGGATTGGACTGAACCGCGTTTATGCGTTAGGGGGTTTTAATCAGACTCAAGCCTCGACTATTGACAGTGGCGAATTTCAGCCGGTTTTGCAAAGATCAAAATAATTAGTCCTCACGCCCAGCCTGTCCCGTTATAGCGGGGCTTCGCTTGAGACGCAGAGCTATCAGAGAAAAGCCTTCTATTTAAAGATTTCGGGGACGTCCTTAAATAATCAAGTATCTACATTTCCGATTTAAGTTATTTTAATATTTAAGGACGTCCCCCTTCCTTTCATGGGTGACCTGCCCTGTGAAATGTTTACCAAGTGAAATGCGAAGCCTATTTCACAACGGCGAAGCATATTTAACCGGGGTATGCCACACATAGCCGGGGATGTAATGACGATTTGCCCTTGGCATCTTATTGCTGCTTTCTTAAACGACCCTTTTTGATATGAAAATTGAAGGTTTAAGCCCTAAAAATAAGG
>JAFDAP010000265.1 GCA_019313765.1 Deltaproteobacteria bacterium
CTGCTTCCCATCAGATGTAACGATGCCGGCGCTTTCCTGGCCCCGATGCTGCAATGCGTAAAGGCCGAAATATGTCAGCTTGGCCGCATCTTCATGACCGTAAACTGCAAAGATTCCGCATTCGTCTTTGGGACGGCGGGATAGCATGCGTTGTTCAGGGCTTTCTATTATTGATCTCATTTAACACCTATGGCCATGTATTCGCATGTTGGGACGGAGGAACAGTCTTACTCGCAACCCGCAACTCTGAACTCCCAACCTTCAATCTTCAACCCCCAATCTTCAATAGTCAATAGTCAATGTTCAATCTCTTCTATGGTACTCCTGCACTGTCTTTACATCAAGCTCTCCCCCTATCATGGCCTTAATGGCCAGTGCCGTTGCCTTAGCTCCCGCTAAAGTCGTCGTATAGGGGATGTTTTGAGTCAGGGCCGTACGCCGGATAGAGTAGGACTCGGAGATGGCCTTCTTGTTGCTCGTGGTATTGATGACCAGGTCAATCTCCCCGTTTTTGATCATGTCCACGATATGTGGTCTTCCCTCTCTTACCTTGTTGACATTCCTGTTTGGAATCCCATGTTCCGAAAGATAGGCCGATGTGCCCTTAGTGGCCACGATCTTGAATCCCAGGTCATATAGACTGAAGGCTGTCTCAAGCAGGGCCATCTTGTCCTCGTCTTTGACACTGATGAACACTGCGCCCGACAAAGGCAGGTCCTGCCCGGCCGCAATCTGTGACTTGGCAAAGGCCAATCCAAAAGAGCTGCCAAGGCCCATAACCTCGCCTGTTGATTTCATCTCAGGTCCCAAAATAGTATCAACCCCCCGGAACCGGGTAAAAGGAAACACGGATTCCTTGCAGGAGATGTGTGACGGCGTGACCTCCCGTGTCAGGCCAAGGTCCTTCAGCCTTTTTCCCATAATGACCTTTGTGGCTAATTTTGCCAATGGCACGCCGGTAGCCTTGCTCACAAAAGGAATGGTCCTCGATGCCCTTGGATTTACCTCCAGTACATACACTGTCCGGTTTTTGACGGCATACTGGATGTTCATCAACCCGATAACATTCAACTCCCCGGCAATTGCCTTAGTATTGTCTTTGATCTGCTCAACGATCTCGGGACTAAGAGACATGGGAGGCAATACACAGGCACTGTCCCCGCTATGGATGCCGGCCTCTTCAATATGTTCCATAATCCCGCCAATCACCGTATCCCTGCCATCCGAAATGGCATCCACATCAATCTCCGTGGCATCCTCTAAAAACCTGTCAATCAATATGGGCTTGCCGTGAGAGATTTCCACAGCATTCTTCATATAAAACGCCAGGTCCTTCTGATCATACACGATCTCCATGGCACGACCGCCTAAGACAAAAGAGGGCCTGACCACTACGGGATAGCCAATCCTGTCGGCCACGCGGATTGCCTCTTGTTCATTTAATGCAATTCCGTTTTCCGGCTGAAGGATGTTTAGTTTCTTGAGCAGGCCCTGGAAACGCTCCCTGTCCTCGGCGCGGTCAATGCTGTCCGGGCTGGTTCCGAGGATTGTAACCCCTGCCTCGGCAAGGGGAACGGCAATATTTAAGGGCGTCTGGCCTCCGAACTGGACAATGATCCCTTCAGGCCTTTCCTGTTCAACAATATTCAGGACGTCTTCCCGTGTAAGGGGCTCAAAATAGAGCCTGTCCGACGTATCATAGTCCGTACTCACCGTCTCAGGATTGCTGTTGACCATGATGCTCTCAATGCCCATTTCCCTTAAGGCAAACGAAGCGTGTACACAGCAATAATCAAATTCAATGCCCTGCCCGATCCGGTTGGGACCGCCTCCCAGGATCACTACCTTTTTTTTGTCAGACGTGCGGATCTCATTTTCCTGCTCATAGGTTGAGTAATAATAAGGGGTGTATGCCTCAAACTCGGCGGCACAGGTGTCCACCAGCTTATAGACCGGTTCTATTCCTTTATTAGTTCGCATCTCCCGGATTGTCCGCTCTGCCGTATCAAAGACATTTGCCAATTGCATATCCGAGAATCCGTACTCCTTGACCTTTTTAAAAAAATCCGGTTCCCATTGATCAGGCTTGATACCTTCCAGGGCCATTTGCATAAGCCGTTTTTCCAAACCATGTATCTGTTGAATGTGGTAAAGAAACCAGGGATCAATGCGGGACAACTCATAAATCCTTTCCAAGGTCATTCCCCGGTTCAGGGCATCATAGATACAAAAGAGGCGATTTGAGTGGGGGTTGATCAATGAATTTTCCAGATCAATGAGATCCGGACATAGCGCCCGGCCATTGGACGTGTCGGCCCCGAGACCGGATTTTCCTATCTCTAATGATCTGACGGCCTTCTGAAGGGCCTCCTTAAAGGTCCTGCCGATGGCCATGGTTTCACCAACGGATTTCATGGCCGTGGTCAAACTGTCCTCGGCGCCCGGAAATTTTTCAAAGGTCCAGCGTGGCACCTTTACCACGCAGTAATCGATTGTGGGTTCGAACGAGGCCAAGGTCTCACGGGTGATATCATTGGAAATCTCATCTAAAGTATATCCTACTGCTAATTTGGCGGCTATCTTGGCAATGGGAAAACCCGTGGCCTTGGAGGCTAAGGCCGAACTTCTCGATACCCTGGGGTTCATCTCGATGACCACCATCTCGCCGGTTTCGGGGTTTATGGCAAACTGGATGTTGGAACCGCCGGTCTCCACACCGATCTCCCTGATAATATCGATGGATGCATCGCGCATGGCCTGATATTCACGGTCGGTAAGGGTCTGGACAGGGGCCACGGTAATGCTGTCGCCTGTATGGACGCCCATGGGATCAAAGTTTTCAATGGAGCAGATGATAACCACGTTGTCTTTGAAATCACGCATGACCTCCAGTTCATATTCTTTCCATCCGAGAAGAGATTCCTCCATGATGATCTCGGAAATCATGCTGACATCAAGCCCTTTGCCTGCAATGGTTTCCATTTCTTCACGGTTATAGGCCACGCCGCTGCCCATACCGCCCAAAGTAAAACTGGCCCTGATGATGAGCGGATAACCAATCCTTTTCGCAACTTCCCGCGCCTGGTCCATATTCCTGACAATACCGCTTTCAGGGACCCTGAGATCGATGCTGTTCATGGCGTCCCTGAACTGTTCCCTGTCTTCGGCCTTGAGGATAACCGGGATGGAAGCCCCGATCAGCTCCACGCCCAGTCTTTCGAAAAGCCCTGTCTCGGCGATTTTTACTGCCGTGTTCAAACCGGTCTGACCTCCCAAGGTCGGAAGTACTGCATGGGGCCTTTCCCGTTCAATGATCTTTGAGACAAATTCGGGCGTTATGGGTTCGATGTAGGTGCGATGGGCCGTTTCAGGGTCTGTCATAATGGTGGCGGGATTGCTGTTTACGAGCACCACCTCATACCCTTCTTCCATAAGAGCCTTGCATGCCTGGGTCCCCGAATAGTCAAATTCGCATGCCTGGCCAATGACGATCGGGCCGGAGCCGATAATTAGGATTTTTTTTATGTCGGTTCGTTTGGGCATAAGCGGGTTGCGAGTTACGGGTTATTCCATCATCTCAATAAATCTATCAAACAGGTACGTGGCATCATGGGGACCCGGTGATGCCTCGGGATGGTACTGGACCGAAAAGAGAGGAAGCGTTTTATGCACGAGCCCTTCCAAGGTGTTATCATTAAGATTGATGTGGCACAATTCAATATCCGGGACTATCAGGGATTCCAAATCCACGCAAAAACCATGGTTCTGGGAAGTAATCTCTACCTTGCCCGTTTTCAGGTCTTTGACCGGTTGGTTGGCGCCCCGGTGCCCGAACTTGAGCTTGAAGGTCTTTCCCCCT
>JAFDAP010000266.1 GCA_019313765.1 Deltaproteobacteria bacterium
GGAACCATGAAAATTTTTGCCTTTATACCCGCAAGATATCAATCCACCCGTTTTCCGGGAAAGCCCTTGGCGCTGATCACCGGCAAGCCCCTGATTCAGCATGTTTATGAGCGTACTCTTTTGTGCCCCGAGCTTTCCGAGATCTATGTGGCAACCGACGACGAACGTATTTCAGACTGCGTTCACGGGTTCGCGGGAAAGGTTGTGATGACGGAAAAGGCGCATCAGTCAGGCACGGACCGTATCAGTGAGGCAGCTATAAAAATCGGTCTGGAAAAACAGGACATTATTGTAAATATCCAGGGAGATCAGCCCCTGTTTGACCCGTCTGTTATTACCCTTCTGGTCAAGCCGCTCGTGGAGGATGAATCCATTCACATGAGCACCCTGAAATGGAAGATCACCGACGAAAACCATATCAGGAATCCCAACCATGTTAAGGTTGTCACGGACAACCAGGGGTTTGCATTGTATTTTTCACGCTGCCCGATTCCCTATTTTCGTGATACCGGGCCCGGGAAAACGCATTATAAACATCTCGGGTTTTATGGCTACCGGATGGAGTTTTTGACCCGGTTTACAAGCCTTTCCCAGGGAAAACTGGAATCCGCGGAGAAATTGGAACAATTAAGAGCCCTTGAACACGGTTTCAAGATCAAGGTGATGGAAACACCCTTTAATTCCGTTGAAGTGGATGTTCCTGAAGATATTGAGATCGTTGAAACGATCCTTCAGGGATAATGAACCGGGAAAAGAAAAAAATTGTCTGATAACTGTTTAGACTTTTTTGTATGGTTCTAATGGTGCCCCCAAACACGGTCTGGAAACTAAAACCCCCTTCCCCCCTGGCTTCACGGCTTGCCCTCGAAGCCGGTTTGACTCCCTTACAGGCGCAATTATTGATAAACCGCGGTATTTCTAATCCGTCACAGGCAGAGTCATTTTTGTGTCCTCGCCTGGCTAATATGGCCGACCCCATGCTCCTAAAGGATATGGATTGTGCCCTTGCCATGATTCTACAGGCAGTTGAGGACCGGGAAAAAATTACCATATATGGAGATTATGATGCTGACGGGTTGACTGCCGCCGCCCTTTTGTTGAACTTCTTTTCATGTCTTGGAATTGAAGCCTCATCATATATCCCCAACCGCTTAAAGGAGGGTTACGGCCTCAACAAAGAGGCCTTAGAGACCATCGCGGCAGACGGGACAGGCATGATAATAACGGTAGACTGTGGCATCTCAAATTCAAAGGAGATCGCTTTTGCAAAAAGTCTGGGCATGAATGTTGTTGTTACGGACCATCACCAGGTCCCTCAAGGCTTTGCAGCCGATTACCCTGTTGTAAATCCCCACCGGGCCGACTGCCCTTTCCCTTTCAAAGATCTTGCGGGTGTGGGATTAGCTTTCTTCCTGGCAGTTGCCATAAGGACCGCCCTGCGCAAAAAAGGCTGGTTCGGAACAGTACCCGAACCCGATTTAAAGGACTACCTTGATCTGGTGGCATTAGGAACCGTTGCAGACAGGGCGCCCCTTCTGGATCAGAACCGAATGCTTGTGAGTAGCGGCCTGGGGATTATGGGCAAGTCCCGGTGGAAAGGGATAAAGGCCATGATCGAGGTTGCGGGAATTGAGGCCCCGGATATTACTGCGGATGATCTGGCTTTCAGGCTTGGGCCCAGGCTCAATGCCCCCGGCAGAATGGATGATCCCGGGATAGTCGTAAAAATCCTGACAACTGATGATACCCTTCTGGCAAAAGACCTTGCCTTGCGCATTAATGACGCAAATATTAAACGCCAGGGTGTTGAACGCCGTATTCTTCACAGTATAGAAGCAAAGATCAAAAAAATAGAGGGGATCGATGATCGCAGGGCCCTTGTCATGGCCGGGGAAGGCTGGCACAAGGGGGTCCTGGGTATTGTGGCATCAAGGCTCGTGGATAAATACAACCGCCCTGCCCTTGTCCTTGATGTTCAGGACGGCATGGCCGCCGGATCCGGAAGAAGCATTGATGGTTTCAATCTTTACGAGGCCTTGAGTCGGCTCGGACATCTTTTTGAGAAATTCGGCGGCCATGCGCACGCAGCCGGCTTTACATTGAAATCAACAAACCTTGAGAGATTGAGAAGTGAATTAGAAGGAGTTGCAGAAAAAGCCCTTAGGCAGGAGGACCTGGTTCCCGCAATCGACATGGAAGCCGAGGTTTCCCTCGACCATATAACCTTCGACATGGTCCGTCAGGTGAGGGCCTTAGGCCCGTTTGGAGAGGGGAATCCCGAACCGGTCTTTTTGGCCCGTTCATTGGAAGTTGCAGGATCCCGGGTTGTGGGTGAGCGGCATCTTAAACTCAGGGTGAGTCAGGGGGGAACTACCCATGAGGCAATCGGCTTCGGGTTATCGTATAAACATCCCCTTAAGGGAAAGACCGTAAGTATAGCCTTCACGCCTGAGCTGAACCGCTGGCAGGGATATGAGCGTATTCAGCTCAGGATTATCGATTTAGTCCTTGAAAATTCTGGCGGCAAGCTCGATGTCTTCGGGACAGAAAATAAATAGAGATTTTTCCCCGCCAGGAAGGGCTGAACCATATACGTAGTTGATGTTTATCCCTTCCTCGCCGAATTTTTTCGCCATTTTGGCCAACATTCCGGGTTTATTATCGATCTCTATGGCAATGACCGGCATAATATCAAATACATAGCCCCCCTTGGACAGAATATCAATGGCCTTGTCCGTGTCTTCAACCAGGAGACGGATTAATGCATGATCGGCAGAGTCCTTTTGCATGGAGCCGTAACTCGCGGCAGGCGCAATTCTCTTCAGGGTTTTTCCCCTTGCCTTAAAGAGCCCCCGGACATATTCAGAGGCATCCTGAATGGTCAGGGCGTCTATGTTGATACCGGCCTCTGCCATCGTGGTTGCCAGTTTTCCCAGTTCACCGGGTACGTTTTCAAGAAAAAGGGATATCTCTGTTCGCACCATCTTGTCACTCCTACATTAATCTTCTTTCAAGCTTTTAAAGTATTTCAAAAAGTCAGAATCCGTTGAAAGGACAAGCGTTATGTCCTTGTCCATGGTCTTCTTATAGACATCGAGTGTTTTAAGAAAGGAATAAAAGTCAGGGTCCTTGCTGTAAGCCCGGGCATATATCAGGGTGGATTCCGCGTCGGCCTTGCCCTTTATTTCCTGGGCCTTTCTGTAAGCCACGGACGTGATTTTCTTTAATTCCTTTCCCCTGTTACCTTCTATCTTGCGCGCCTCACCCTGGCCCTCGGACCGGAATTTTTCAGCAATCTGTTTTCTCTCCGCAATCATTCTTCCGTAAACAGATCTGCGGACTTCCTCCACATAATTCAATCGCTTTATCTCGACGTCAACGAGCTCTATGCCGAATCCTTTCAACTTGGGCATTGCTTGTTCTAAAATTTTTTCGACTATCTTTTGCCTTCCGGTAGTGATCTCACGTATAACCCTCGCCTCCTGAATCTTGTCAATGCCTACTTCATAAGTATCCAGTTCGCGATTTGTCCAACGAACGGTCTCTATCAGGTGGTATGAGGAAATGAAGTTGCGGACCGCAGGATCTATAATATCGTCCAACCGGGCTAAGGCCCCTGTCACATTATTAACCGTCTGGAAAAACTTCAAAGGATCAACCACTTTCCATCTCGCGAAGGTGTCCACGTAAATGTATGTCTTGTCCAGAGTCGGGATCTGGCTGGGATCTCCGTCCCATTCGAGGAGGTTTTTGGGGAAGTAGTTGGCCTCCTGGATAAGGGGTATTTTGAAATTGAGTCCCGGTTCTTTTATGGGATTACCTATCGCCTTGCCGAACTGGGTAACGACCACCTGCTGGCATCCACGGTGTAGGCCGCTGAATAGACTCCAATCAGTATAATAACAATCGGAATAATAAAAAACTTGGATTTCATTATTTGCCTCCTTCAGGTTTCCCGAGGTTGAGCAGGGGAAGCAGATTTTTCTGGTCAGCATCCACGATGAACTTATCCCCCATTTTGGGAAAGATCTCCTGGATGGCCTCTAAATACAGGCGTCTCCGTGTGATATCCTGCGCCTTGCTATATTCCTCGTAAAGCGAAAGAAACCTTGACGCATCACCCTTTGCACGATTCACACGGTCGAGAGCGTAACCTTCGGCCGACCTGATGGTTTTCTCGGCGTTTCCCTTGGCAGCAGGGATGACCTTGTTATATGCCTCCCTGGCCTGGTAGATCATTCTCTCTTTTTCCTGGGTGGCCTGGTTCACCTCATTGAAGGATGCCTGAACCGGTTCCGGAACATTCGTCTTTTTCATTTCGATGGTAGTGATTTTGATGCCTGTTTCGGCCCCATTCAATTCCTTCTGCAAGAGAACCCTGGCGCTCCCCGCGATCTCTTCTCGTTTGCTGATGACCTCGTTGATGCTCCGATCCCCTATCACCAGGCGCATGCTGGACTCGGCCAGGTCCCTCAAGGTAGCCCTGACATTATGAACCTTAAACAGGTATTTGTACGGGTCTTTAATCCGGTATTGCACAATCCAGGGGACCACCGCGACATTCAGGTCTCCCGTGAGCATGAGGGCCTCGCCCGCGTAGGCAGTGCCGGCCGCATAGCGGGTCCGTACCCCTGCCTTGACGGTTCGAAAACCGAACTCCTCCTTATGGACCAGCTTTACCTTCAGCTTGGTCACCTTTTCAATACCAGTGGGCCATTTGAGATGAAAGCCCGGCTGGGTTGTCCTCACGTGCTTTCCGAAGCGCTGGACAATACCTTCCTCACCCACACCCACCGTGTACCAGGAACTGGTACCGACGATAAAGAGGATAACCACGACGACAATAAGCCAGATGCCGCCGGGAAACTTCCCGCTGGCCCCCTTGATCTTCTCGAGCACTTCATCCATACCCGGAGGGCCTCCAGTCTGTCCGCCTGACCCTCCTCTCTTTTTCTGCTGCTGCAGTTTATCCCAATCCCAGGCCATATGATTACTCCTTTAATAATTTGAAAGTGTTTGGTTTCACTTTGTGTCAGAGAAAAAATCTTAATATCATAAAGTATATAGATAAAATCTCATGAAGTCAAGAAATAATGGTCTTTTGCGTTCATGCCTTGACAAACTCGTAAAAAATCAAAAACCGTCCTTTTTTGTCATTCCGTCCCGGGTCGGGGTCCGGGATGACGGCCAAGCC
>JAFDAP010000267.1 GCA_019313765.1 Deltaproteobacteria bacterium
ACCCCAATTAAAGGGCTTTATCTTGCCAGCGCCTGGGGTAATCCGGGTGGTGGTTTTGCCGGGGTAATCAGGGCAGGCCAGATGGCCTTCGAGAAGATGATGGAGGATTGGGGGACGTCATGATCATAAAAATTTCTGTTTTTGCAGTCTTAGCTTTGGTGGTTTTCATAAAATTCAGGAGTGAATTAAGATCACTTACCACGCATGGCTTTTATATGTTCTTCGCCTTTGAATCCCTTTTGGCGCTTTTGTTTTTCAATATTGATTTGTGGATTCACAGGGCCTTCTCATGGCATCAGGTTCTTTCATGGATTCTTTTGGTCATTTCAGCCTTTATTGCATTAAGTGGCTTCTATTGTCTGAAAAAATACGGGGAACCTGTCGAAGGCTGGGAGGAAACAACGGAATTAATAAAAAAAGGGATTTTTCGTTATATCCGTCACCCTCTTTATTCAAGCCTGATCCTGCTCGCCATCGGTATCCTGCTGAAAAACGTGGCATTACAGCCTTTAATAGCATGCTTTATCTGCATATCATTTCTGGTGGCAGCATCAATGGTAGAAGAAAAAGAAAATCTTGCAAAATTTGGAGACGCCTACCATACCTATACCCATGAAACCAGACGCTATATCCCTTTCATTTTTTGATCTGATGGAGTAGAGTAATACTCAACTTATCACAAATCAGCAGTATTATAAAAGGCTAACGCCTGAATCCCCTTTTCGGAGTTTGCCCGTAAGGGTTTTATCCACAGCTTACGTGGCTGCATAGATCGGGCCTTTCGAGCGAGGACCTGCCGGCCGGCAGGTAAGCCCCGCACCTACAATAGTAACGAGCAGCACACGGTATTCAACGCTCAACCATTGACAACGTCATATCTATCATGGAAGCAAAAATAGTAGCATTAAACCAGAAGAAAACACTCAAATACCTTTCCTACACCGCGGTATTCAACACCATTATTTCCATATTCCTGACAAGCATCGAATTTGGGTTCGGTTTTGTTTCCAATTTTATTTTTTCCCAGTGTGTCGGTATCTCTATCTGCTCGTTCATCCTGACCGCACTTTACTTTTTAAAACCCGCGAGTCGCATTACTCAATTGGTTACGGTCATCATAGCCATGATCACCGGGTCGGTCGTTGGACATCTGTTGGGCTCCATATTCTCAGGCATGAACCCTTTCATAGCGTTTTATGAAAGGCCGGGACATATTGTTCAGGCGATACTTATGGCGGTCTTGTTCGGAACCATAATCACTCACTTCTTTTTCTCCCGCGAAAAAATATCCGCTACCGAAGCCCTGGTTCAGGAAGAAAAGATAAAACGGCTCACCAGTGAAAAAAAAGCCGCCGAAACCAACCTGAGACTTCTACAGGCCCAGATCGAACCCCATTTCCTGTTCAACACCCTGTCAAACATCCTCAGCCTGCTTGATACTGATCTGGAAAAGGGAAAATCCATGTTAGTGGATCTCAACCATTATCTGCGAACCTCACTTTCAAAGACCAGGTCACACATTACTACCCTGGGCCAGGAACTGGAGATGCTACAGGCGTATCTTAATATCTATAAGATTCGGATGGGAAACAGATTGCAATACAGCGTTGACGTCCCGGACCGGTTAAAGGACCTGCCGTTTCCACCGATGTTGGTTCAGCCATTAATTGAGAATGCAATAAAACATGGCCTCGAACCAAAAATCGAGGGGGGAGAAATCCTTATAAAGGCCGAAATGGAAAGGGATACACTCAGGTTGGAGATAGCGGATACTGGCCTTGGATTCAATGAGGGGAGTATCCCGAATACCGGTCTTACCAATATCCGGGAGCGGTTACAAACCCTGTATGACGACAACAAGGGCCGATTGCTTTTGGAAGAGAACCAGCCATCCGGCCTCAAAGCAATAATAGAGGTGCCCATTGCCTGATATCAGGGCTATCATAGCCGATGATGAAGAACAATTAAGGTCCTACCTGAAATCAAGACTTTCCGAGGTCTGGCCGGAACTCGTCATATGCGGCGAGGCGGAAAACGGCCGGGAGGCATTGAAGGTGATAGAGAAGGAGCAACCTCATATCGCTTTTCTCGATATCCGTATGCCCGGCCTTTCCGGAATGGAGGTGGCAAGAAAGATTGCCGGGGCTTGCAGGGTGGTATTTATCACGGCCTATGACCAGTACGCAGTAGAGGCATTTGAGAGTGAGGCCATTGACTACCTACTTAAACCGGTGACGAACGAGAGACTGAAAAACACGGTTAATCGTATTAAAAAACAGATTGCCGCCTCATCCACAGCCCCATCGGATCTTTCTGAAGTTGTGGAACGACTGATGACCGGCCTTCAGGAAAGGCACGCGCCAGGCTACCTGCAGTGGATCCGGGCCCAGCAGGGGCACAGCACCAGGCTTATTCCGGTAGATGAAGTATCCTACTTCAAAGCAAGCGAAAAATATACCATGGTCATGACAGCAGTAGGCGAATCGCTCATCAGCAAGCCTATTAAAGAACTGGCCGACGAACTGGACCCCGATAAGTTCTGGCGCATTCACAGGGGTACCATTGTCAATGCCGGTTGTATCGACAAGGTCAGCCGTTCCCTGACCGGACGCGGAGTTATCAAATTAAAAGACCGTCCAGAGCTTCTCACAGTAAGCCGCACCTACATTCACATCTTCAAACAGATGTAACCGTCTCAGAAAAAGATCTGGCGCATTATATGATCCAAGCCTCACGTAATTTCCCAGAAATATTGGTGTGTCACAGTAGATCCAAATGATATAAAATCACTCTGTGCTAAACGAAAATTTCTTCACACTTAAACAGCTAAAAAGCTAGTTCCATGAACAGATATCCCCAATCCCCCAAAAAACGGGACTCATAACTTTGCACAGAGATCTATCCAGCTTAGCGGGGCTTCCTTCAGAAGGCTTTTCACGATTCCGCTTCCCCTATAGACAAATCGTAAGACTTTTACTAATATTACTCTATTACAATATCAATTGTTGGCGGGATAGAAGTTCCGAAATGTAAAACTACCGCAGAA
This sequence comes from Deltaproteobacteria bacterium, assembly GCA_019313765.1. Taxonomy (GTDB): domain Bacteria; phylum Desulfobacterota; class DSM-4660; order Desulfatiglandales; family Desulfatiglandaceae; genus JAIOSR01. The sequence continues at coordinate 3,047 of JAFDAP010000267.1, forward strand.
GATGAATATTTCCGAAAGAGGTTGAGAGCGAATGATGATATGCAGATTTGTTTTATGCATTGTGGCCGTGATTTTTTTGGCCGGCTGTGCGCCATTCGCATCAAATCTCTCACCCGTGTTCCCAAAAACAAAACCTCAGATGAAGATCATCAAAACCTCATCCCTGGATAACAGTCAATTGAGGACGTTCTCTGTGGCCCCGGTCTCCCGTCTGAAAAAGGGACCGCTGCTTACAAACGAGATCATGGAGATGCATATGCTGTTTTTCTTACGGAATGCCCTTGAGTTTCGCGGTTACAGGTATGTAGACGGGGCGGAAAACCCGGATTTTTTAGCAACCATAGACGGCCTTGTCTCGTTTAAACCAAATGACTGCCTGCCTAAGGCACTGACCTCTCCTTCATGGCTTCCCAGGCAGGAGATACCAGAGACCTTCGTTTCAGCCCGTATGACCACACCGACCCACACAATCCCGACCCATACCGGGGGTACGGTTTATCCTGATGTCCGTATTGATGTCCTGGACCCTGACACGTTAAAATCGCTATGGGCCGGAATAGGCTGGGCAGCCGCCGGAAATCCGGATTTACGCATTTCGAGTCAGACCATAGCCATATTTCTCTTAGGTGAATTTCCACAAGGTCCCTTCTCCCACAATGATGTGATGGGTGCCTTCGGTTTTGCCTTTTATATTTTTACGAACAATGGGAATGATTATTATCCGACGGTATTTCAGGTGATTGATGATTCGCCTGCGGGCAAGGCAGGAGTATTGAAGTATGACATGATCTCATCAATTGACGGTCTTTCC
>JAFDAP010000268.1 GCA_019313765.1 Deltaproteobacteria bacterium
AAACAACACGGTTAACATTGTTAAAAACCTTTATACTTCAGACTTTCATATTGTTTTCGTGGGCATTACAGGACATCACCATTTGTGCATTCTAATAAAACCTTTAAAAAAACCGTGTTGTTTACCCTTTAGGCTTCGCTTTCAGCTACGCCCCAACAGGTCGGGAAAGCCGAGGATACCCCATCTCCTTCGTTGCCAAGGGTTCGCGGTAAAGGACTACAGCTTCACCCTTGGCGCCTTAGATCTGGGGCATCCTCGACTTTTGTAACGTTAGGGTAAATAATTAAACTTTTAAACTTTGTTACATGTAATTTTCTTGCAAGTCAAGAGGAAAAAGGAATTCGGAAAGAGAAAAGTAAACCGCCTACACAAAGCTACACGCTACGCGCGGCGTGCCAGGGAGGACGGAAGACGGCTTGCCACGCCGTAGCATGGCGAAGGAGGGAGGACGTCCCGGTTTAATACCCGGAGGGTAGCCTATTTTTTTACTTATTTTCTGTGAATTATACCAAAGATGAAAATGCTGGCGCTGGAAACCTTAAAAACAATGCGGTAATCTCCCACCTTGCCATTAAACTGTCCTTTCTCTAATCCCTTTAATAATTAACATCCTTGCATAAGTGGTAGGTGGCAACCCTTCTTTATAAGCAAGTTCCTGTAGCTTTTTCACAATGTTAGGGTCCAGACGTAAAGATATAACTTGTTTTTTGGGTCGAACAAAAACTACGTCTTTGGCCTCCTCAAAATCGTCGAGGTAATCTGTTGAGTTATGGGTATCCCAAAACTCTCTTTCTTCTTTTAAGTTTTTAAATTTGGGCACTTTCATTTTTTTCTCCTCTTATAAAACTGTTTTTCGTTTTTACTCATATCTCTGGCTGTAATTATTTTGGTCTTTCTATACTTAGCTGCCCACACGACTAATAAGAACCGACCCCCATTAGTTTTGCCATAAGCAAGGTATTTGCCTTCTTTCCCACGCATAATAAGTGGTGAGGTTACATTATTGAACAGTAGTTCCTCCACTTCTTCCGGTGTAACCGAGTGGTTGGAGATATGATCGACTGTTTCTTGATCCCATGAGATTTTTTCTATTTTCATCATACCCTCATGATTAACAATGTATTACATTTATAACAATATTTAATCAGTTGTCAAGGGAAACTGCGGGTTGAAGGGGACGTATAGAATTGAAGATTGACTATTGGCGATTGATGATTGATGATTGAAAAATAAAAAGAATAACTCACACCCGCTACAAAGACGGAGGGCAGGCCCTCCAGAGGCGGGCAGCGGGGTTAGGGTTGACTGTGATGAGAAAGTATGTGATAGAAAAAGAAATGAGACTTTTGCAAAGGCCTCATACTGAGCGATTAAGATACATATGAATACTGAAGATTCCGAAATATTTTACATTACCGACCCGAATGTCTCCACGCAACTAATTGGAGATCAAGAGGCTGTTCTGTACCACCCTGATACAGGCAGGGAAAAATTTCTGAACTCCACTGGACGCTTTATCTGGGAACGCCTCGACGGCTCCCTTTCTGTCAAAAATTTGACTGTCAGGGTGTGTGAGGGTTTCGCAGCCGCGCCGTTGGACCAGGTTTCGAAGGATGTGGCGTCGTTTCTTGATGATTTGTCTCAACAGGGCTTTATCAGCGACCAAAAGGACGGGGTGCCTTCTTCAGTGCATAAATCAGATTACCCTGATATTGATGATGCACCAAAATCGCTGGACATATCCCTTACCGGAAAATGTAATCTACACTGTAAATATTGCTTTTATGCCGAGGAAATGCAATCCCGGCAAGATTTGCCTACCGACCAATGGCAGGCCTTTTTTGAGGAATTGGGACACTTAGCTGTGCGTGATGTTTGCCTGAGCGGCGGGGAGGTCTTTGTCAGGCCTGATTTATGGGAGTTGATTGATTCTGTGATTGAAAACAGGATGCGGTATTCCATATTGACTAATGGAACGCTTCTTGCTGATAAATTAATTCAAGAATTTGAAATCGGCAAGCGCAGGAAAAGACTCAACAGCATCCAGGTATCCATTGACGGTTCGTGCCCCGAGGTCCATGACAAAAGCAGGGGCAGGGGCTCTTTTGACAAGGCTGTCAGGGGCCTGAGATTACTGAAGGAAGCCGGCTTTCCGGTTACTTCGAGGGTAACCGTAAACCGTTATAATGTGGATGATCTTGAAAATATTGCCGGGTTACTTCTCGACGATATCGGGCTTAATAGTATAGGGACCAATGACGCCATGCCCATGGGCGCGGGATGCAGCAACCAGTCCTCCATTACCCTGCTACCTGAGCAGCAGGTAAAGGCCATGGAAAGCCTGGCCCGGTTAGCGGAAAGGTATGATGGCCGTGTTCAGGCCACGGCCGGTCCCCTGGCCAAGTGGCGAGGTTACCGGGAGATGGAACATGCAAAGGAAACCGGGGAGAAGACCACCACATGGCAGATGGGCTACCTGACTGCATGCGGGTGCATGTGCAGCAAACTGTCGGTTCATCACGACGGACTGATTACACCGTGTAACATCTTAGCCAAACTGGAAATGGGGAAAATGAACGTTGATTCCCTCAAAGAAACATGGAAAACACACCCCACGCTTCAGGCGCTCAAGGACAGGAGAAAAATTCCCATGGACCAGGTGCCGGGATGTGAGGCTTGTGAATGGGCGCCATATTGTAATGGCAGTTGTCCCGGATTAGCATATGAGATGACGGGGGATTTCAATAGGGCGAACCCCCATGACTGCTACAGGAGGTTTTTAGAGGAAACAGGTGGATTGCCCGCATGAAACATTTATTTTTTGACAGGATTAACTGGATAAACACGGACAGTTTTTTCATTTTGTTTTATTATCCTGACAAGCTGTGTTAATCTGTGTCCCATAAAAACTGATGATGTCCCCATTTAGTTGACGCATATTTGGTAAGCCAAAAGCTCTTTTATCGTCCATTGATGCTCTGTTATCCCCGCAGCCATTGCAGGTGTATTAGCCCGGAATATTCTGTCGTCACCACGACTTAGTGTTTCATGAGGTCGGATAAAATTATAAAATCCGATACAAATAGCAAACTTTGCCTTTAACCAACGAAATGACTTTGCAAACATAAGGCTTTTTCGTGTCAAATGGGCATCCCAGATCCGCCAGTTAAGGTTTGACCGTTCCACGTAGGAAGTATTGATCGTTTTGCCCGGTAATTCTTCCAGCCTTTTTTCGATGCGTTCTGGTGAACCAAAAACAATTTTTGTCTCTACTTTTACAATACGTCCTTTTTCTCTTGTTTTATGAACTGTAGCGTAATCCAAATGCTCGTCAACTATCTTTTCAGGATTACGAGGGCGACCGGGCCGACCAGTTGGTTCTGGCGGTACTAACTTATGGAATGAGACCTTTGAAAAATGCTCAATTTTGTTCAAGGGCAAGTCGAAGATCCCGGACTTTGAGCGGGGGAAGGCGAAAATTTTAAACACAGGAATACCTTGAGTATTTCGAGGATTAAAATTTGAGCCTGACGCAGAAATTGGGCAAAAGAGGGCGTTTTGCAAAGGTCTCGGAATAATTCCTTCAAACCATCAGCATAATGGGGCAACTCATCAGAAGTAAACAGAGGCAGTTCCTCTGTTCTTGAAACTAAATCTATTAAAAACTTACGCGCATCTTCAAGAGTTCGCGTGTAAGAAACCGCATTAAGGAGCTGTGAAGGTGTAATAGATTTTCGGACTGTATTGACAAATGAGCTGGTATATCGAATTAAATGGTCTCTTTTATGGAGGCCATTTTTTTTGGGAAAGGGGAGTGAGTTTAAGCAGAACTCACTCCCCCCGATCA
>JAFDAP010000269.1 GCA_019313765.1 Deltaproteobacteria bacterium
CAGTCGTTCTCATGATAACCTCCATCACAATTTTTATGATATATTTTGTGATAAAACTAACCACAAGTCAAGGGAATTTATCACACAATAAACGAGTGGGAACTGTTTTGTCCTGTGTCGGACCAGGCCAAGATATTGATTTACAGAAGGAAAACCTGGAAATCATCTTTCATGATTCTGCTGTCTCACTGCACACGCCGCAGCGATAGCACTCTCCCACGTGGCAGACGTCGGATTCTTTTGCTTTGAGGGCCAGTTTATATTCGCTGATCAAATGCTTCTTCGTGATCCCGTGATCAATAAAATCCCACGGCAGGACTTCATCAAGGCCCTTTGGGCGGTAAACAAAAAAGTCGGGATTTATATCGGAAAAACGCAAGGCTTTTGTCCAGTCCCCGCCTGACTCATGGGCACTTAGGAGGATGGAACTTACCCTCCTGTCTCCCATGGACAGCAATGCCTGGACGTAGGCCCATTTGGGAAGATCCGTATTCACCTTGATGCCACCCTCTTTGGCCAATGATTTTTTCAGCCATTTCTGCTTGTCTTTGAGGGATGATAGTTGCTCTAATGGAAACCACTGGAAAGGGGTGAAGGGCTTGGGAACAAAACAGTTTACACTCAGCCTTATCTGGCCTATTCTGCCCCGCGCTGCTGACGCCTTGACCATATTGTGTTTGATAACCTTGACCAGATCCACAATTTCAGCTAAGTCGTCTTTGGTTTCAGTGGGAAGCCCGATAAGAAAATAGAGCCTGATGGAAAAGTCTGAAGTCTCTGAGATCAGGGTAACCGTTTCCGTGATCCGGGCTCTTGTCAGATGTTTGTTCGTTACCCTTCTTAACCTTTCCGAACCGGCCTCGGGCGCGATCGTCAGGGTCTTCTGTCCGGCCTGCTTCATGTGGTCAAGAAGTCCCTGGGTGATACTGTCCGCCCTCAAAGATGATACGGAAAAGGCATGTCCTCTCTTTACTATACGAGAGGTAATGTTCTCTATTCCGGGAATATCGGATACGGAAGCGGCCAGCAGACCCAACTGATCGCATGTTTCCAGGGCACTGTCGATTGAAGCTATGATATCAGATTCCCGGTGCATTCTTGGAGGCCGATACACATAGCCCGCTGCGCAAAACCGGCACGACCTGCCACACCCCCTTCCCAGTTCGATCAGGACCTTGTCGCCGAATTCCGTATCAGGTGTTGTAATGGTGGACAGGGGCGTTTTTCCGTCAATAAATTGATCGTCGGCCGGACATGCAGGTTTTATTTTTTCCGGAACCTGATCATCTTTCGGAAGAAAAGATTTTAGTGTTCCGTCCTGATGGTATTCGGGCCGGTAAAGAGAAGGTACATAAAGGCCTGGCACATTTCCGGCCAGGTCTTTCATAAACGTTTTTTTGTCATCGCGCAGGGCGGCAAACTCCAAAAAGGAATCCACAAATTCATTTATGTTTGCCTCTGCCTCTCCCAACAGGAAGAAGTCCAAAAATCGGGCCAGAGGTTCAGGATTTAAAAAGGTGGTGACGCCGCCTGCCATGACAAAGGGGCGGGGGGCAGATCTTTGTTCGGCGAGAAGGGGAATCTTTGACAATTCTAAGATTTTCAGAATATTGGGATAATCATTTTCAAAGGAAAGGGAAAAGGCCACAATGTCGAATTTTTGGATAGGGGACTGCGACTCTAATGACAGGAGCGGTTTTCCCGCCCGAAGGTGGAGGGACATTTCCTGGCCTTCAGGCAGGAATACGCGCTCTGCAACAACGTCGGACCTTTCGTTTAAAAGATTGTAAACAATTTGAAAACCTAAGTTTGACATGCCTAAGCGGTAATAATTGGGATATGCTAATGCAACAGACAGCCTGCCGCCCCAATCTTTTTTGACAAATCCCTTTTCCTTAGCCAATCTGGCCCGGTAAAGGGAAATAATATCGCCGGACATGTCTTTGAACCCATTAAACCCAGTAAATCATAGTGGTTCAGATGTTTAAATACCGCAACCCATCAATCGGCCTTTGCCCTGAGGAAGGTGGGGTAATCCAGATTATCCTTTAGACGAAACTTGCTGAAAAAACTTTTCTTTTCTTTTTTTGTTTCGTTATTATTCATGGATGCCGAAAGCCCCTCGTCTTTTCTCTGGAAAGTGGGGGTATCAAGACATACGCCATTCATCTTTACGGTCCAGTCTTCTTCAGTATCTTCAGGATCCACGTCTCTTATGTTGACCACATTAGGATACTCATCGACGTAGACATTCCGCCGCCGGAAACCATTGCCATTATCACCGATACCGGTCGCGATAACAGTTATCTGGATCTCGTCCTCCATGGCATCATCAAGGACTACACCCCAAATAATTTCAGCATCCTCATTTACTTCCTCTTTAATAAAATTGGAGGCTGCATCGATTTCATCCATGGTCATATCGGTAGGGCCTGCTATGTTCATAAGGACACCCTTGGCTCCGCTTATGGAAATATCTTCCAAAAGCGGGCTGTTGATGGCCATCTGGGCCGCCTCCAACCCCCTGTTTTCTCCACTGGCCCTTCCCATTCCCATTATGGCCGTCCCCATCTGCTCCATTACCCTTTTGACATCGGCAAAATCCAGACTGATAAAACCGTTGCTTATGATCAGATCGGATATGCCTTTGACGGCCTGAAGAAGGACTTCGTCCGCCCTCATGATAAGGTCTTTAAAGGTGGTTGTCTTGCTGCCTAAGGTCTTGAGTCGTTCATTGGGGATAACAATGAGACTGTCTACCTCTGACTTGAGTTTTTCAATCCCCTCCATTGCCCTTTTCATCCTCTTTTTCCCTTCAAAATTAAAGGGCTTTGTCACCACGGCTACGGTCAGGGCCCCGCTTTCCCTGGCCTCACGCGCGATAACGGGCGATGCGCCTGTTCCTGTTCCGCCACCCATTCCGGCTGCTATAAAGACCATGTCGGAACCTGCAACGCATTCCTTGATATCATTGACACTTTCTTCGGCGGCTTTCTCACCGATCTCAGGATCCGCCCCTGCACCGAGGCCCATGGTAACGGACGGGCCAAGCTGGATTTTATAGGAGCACTCGGAGCGGTCAAGGTCCTGACTATCGGTATTTGCAGTGATAAAATCCACACCCCTCAAACTTGAGTTAATCATGTTATTTACGGCATTACCTCCCGCACCCCCGGCACCTACCACCTTGATCCTGGCGTCGTACCTTTTCTTTTCGTCAACAAATTCAAATTTCATGATGTCCCTCCTTTTTTTTAAATCGCCCGGCGATTTTATTAACGTCCCGCAAGGGGCGGGACTTAAAAAAGTGAAATTCCTGTTTTACTCGGTTACTGTTTAAGGGTCAGACCACGTCCTTGAACCACCTTTTCATCCTGCTCATGACACGGTTAAAGATGTTGACATCCCTTATCCTGAACTTCTTGTGCTTTTTACTTGTCTTTGCCCCATAGAGTACAAGGCCGACTGCCGTGGCATACATGGGTTTGTTGACCACCTCCACTAACCCGCTGATTCCCTCGGGATAGCCTACGCGGGCGGGCGCATTAAATATCTGTTCCGCCATTTCGGTAACGCCTAACAGTTCGGCTGAACCCCCGGTTATCACCACTCCCGAGGTGATGGTATCCTCGTGCCCGGAACGCAGGATTTCGTCGTAAATCAGTGAGAATATCTCTTCGACCCGGGGTTCAAGTATTTCCCCCAAGATCTGCCGGGATAAGACCCTCGGTTTTCTTCCCCCCACCCCGGGGACCTCGACGGTTTCGTCTTTACCGATCATCGAGGAAAGGCCGCATCCATATTTAATCTTGATCTTTTCCGCCTCCAATTTGG
>JAFDAP010000270.1:0-3833 GCA_019313765.1 Deltaproteobacteria bacterium
TGTAGGCCCTATGGGCCGGAGGCTGGGTCAGGTCAGAGCTAGATGGCTCTGCCTTGGATTTTTGTGTCTAAAAGTACAAATTCCAAGCACCAAATAACAAACAAATCTCAAATTACAATATTCAATGACCAAAACCTTCCAGGACAAGACTTTGTTTGTATTTTTGAATTTTGGTCATTGGAATTTGTTTGATATTTGGGATTTGATATTTGGAATTTCAATAAGGCAATAAACTCCAACAAAGCAAATCCCCTCTGGGGATAACCAAAGCCTGGTTCTCTGGGCCAGGCTTTTTATCCAGGATGATACTTTTATATTATAAAACACATGATCATGGTCCACAAGGGGATTTCTGGTCTTTTTGTGCTATTAAATAATGACAATATTCGCAATACGTTATATAAAATAAAAGCTATAAAGCACTTAGACACATTGCACCGGGGTCCAAATTGCCATGAAAACTGATAAAACAGAGAAGACTGAAAGGTCATCAACGGAAAAGCCGCCGGAGAATCTTTCAGAAGAGAGCGATTACATGAGTGAAGGCATGTTAACTGCCTGTGAGAAATTGTCCAGTGAACGTTATCAGGCTTTTGTGGATAATATCAGAGAAGGGGTCTATGAGGTGGATATACACGGAAACTTCCTCTATTTCAATGATTCCTTAGCCAGGATATTCGGGTATTCGAGACATGAGGTCCAGTTCCGGAATTTTGCCAGGTTTATGGATGAAGAACAGGCCAAAGAGGCATTAGATGCTTTTAACAGGATGTATGAGACCGGTAGAGGCTTTTCAGATCTGCTTTGGACGATTACACACAAAAGCGGTGCTCACAAGGTCGTTGAGCTTTCGGCCAATCTGATTAGGAATAAGGAGGGGGAAAAGGTCGGATTTCGCGGCATCGCCCGAGATGTTACAGACAGGTCAAGGAGCCAGGAAGCCCTGCGGAAATCGGAAAGGCGCTACAGGACCTTCCTTGATTTTGCGCCTTACGCTATTGTTGTGTTTACCCCGGATGGACGTGTCACCTATCTGAATCCTACATTCACCAAAATCTTTGGCTGGACATTTGCTGAATTGGAAGGAAAAACAATCCCTTATGTGCCACTTGGCTTGGAGCAGGAAACAAGTGAAATTATCAGGAGGCTTTTTGAGGAAAAGTTCATACTGCGTCACGAAACGCAGAGACTGACAAAAGATGGCCGGGTCCTGGATGTTGTTTTGCGGGGCGCTGTATATTCCGAGACAAAAAAGGAACTGACAGGTCAATTAGTGATCCTCAGGGATATTACTCAGGAGAAAAGGATCGCACGGAACAATGAGGCCCTGCTCCGAATCAGTATGGCCCTGCCCGAATATCCCGAGCTGGAGGATCTTCTGGATTATACCAGCGGTGAGATCAAACGTCTTTTGGGGACCGAGGGCGCCTTTGTTATACTTTTGGACGAGAAGAAAAACGAATTGTTTTTCAAGGCCGTGGCCTACGACGATTTGGCAACAGAAAAGAGGGTGAAGGAGATCCGCTTTCCTGCCGACAAAGGCGTTTCCGGCAAAGTCATACGGACCGGGGAGTCCGTTATTGTACCGGATACGTCAAAAGATCCAAGTTTTTATTCCTATGTGGATACCCGGGCGGGATTCAAGACCCGGAATATGTTAGACGTTCCCTTGAGAAGCAAGGACAGGATCATCGGGGTCTTGTGTGCCTTTAACAAGAAGACAGGGACCTTCGATAAGACAGACATTGAACTCTTAAACATGATCGCGGGTACGGTAGCCCTTTCCATTGATAATGCCAGGGTCTCAGATGAGCTGAAGGATGCCTATGAAGAGGTCACGAGCCTGAACCGGGCAAAGGACAGGGTTATCAATCATCTTTCCCATGAACTTAAAACGCCTATTTCCGTTCTCAGGGCCTCCCTGAACATCTTAGGGAAAAGGCTTTCCTCGCTTAAGGATGTGACATGGCACGCCACCTTAGACCGGGCCCAGCGCAACCTGGACCGCATGCTGGAGATGCAGTATCAGGTGGAAGATATAATGCGGGAACGGCACTACCATACACATCACATGCTTTCACGGTTGCTGGATGAATGTGCCGATGATCTGGCGTCCCTTGTGGCCGAGGAAGTGGGAGAAGGTCAAATCGTCGAAAAAATCAGTAGTCGAATTGATGAAATATTCGGCCCGCATGAAAGCCCTTCTCAAGAGATCTTTCTTGATCAATTTGTTGCAGATACCCTTAAAGAGATCAAACCGCTCTTTGCTCATCGTGAGGTAGAAATTGTAACCGGTCTTGAATCTACCCCGGCCATAAGGATGCCTGTTGATCCATTAAAAAAAGTGGTGGCAGGTTTGATCAAAAATGCAGTTGAAAATACACCGGATGAGGGGAAGATAGAGGTTTTCGTTCGAACAAGGGGTCATGGAGCTGAACTGCTGGTCCGCGATTATGGTGTCGGTATCACTGTTGATAACCAGAGGCGTATTTTTGAAGGCTTTTTTACGACCCAGGAGACTCTGGATTATTCGTCCAAGCGGCCTTTCGATTTTAATGCCGGTGGAAAGGGAGCGGACCTGCTGCGCATGAAGATTTTTTCTGAGCGCTATGACTTTAAAATTGAAATGACCTCATCGAGATGCGGGCATATACCAATGGATAAAGACATATGCCCGGGCAGGATAAGTGACTGTGATTTCTGCAAAGAGAAGGAAGACTGTTATCAATCCGGAGGGACGAGTTTTAGGGTTTTTTCCCCTGAGGCGTCCGAGGGAAGGGGATGAACCATGAATGACGAAGTTTTATCGTCCATTTTCAAGAGAGCATCAAACGAGGCATATGCCCGGAAATTGGGTATGCGCTTAGTGGAACTGGAGCCGGGTCATGCCATTGTAGAGATGGTTCCCCAAGAGGATACCACGAATATTTTCGGCATGACGCACGGAGGAGCTATCTTCTCTCTTATTGACGAGGCATTTCAACTGTCTTGTAACTCCCATGGAACAGTTGCCGTTGCTCTCAATATGACCGTCACCTATCATCAACCACCTGACCGAAGGAGTATACTACGGGCGGAATCTAAGGAAATACATCTATCTTCAAAGACAGCCACATATGAAATAAAAGTAACAAATGAAAATGGCGCACTGATTTCCTCCTGTCAGGCCCTTGCGTATAGAAAAGGGATCAGGCTGCCATTTCTGGATGAGGAACCATAGCCTTACTAATCGTTATGGTCTGAAAGGAGCATTAATATTTTGTCAGACAAGCAACATATCCAGGCATCGGCCCAAAAGGCTGCTAAAGAACCGGCAATAAGGGTGAGCGCCAGGCTTGATGAACTTTTGGGATTGATTGAGTGGCTTAAGACGGATCAGGCCAAGAAGGGTGGCCGAAAGAATATTCAGAATCTGGATGACCTCGCCGTGCATGTGGAAAAGATATCACGGCAAATGGAATCCGTCTCAAGGGAAGAAAGGCCGCTGCCGGAAAATGAAAAAGTAGATGGGCCGGCATTAAATGAGATCTTCGAATATGACAGGGGCATTGCGGATCTGCTTTTGAAGATAGAATCGGCGGTCAAAGGGATCACGGGAGAAAAGGCCGTTCCCGGTAGTGGTGACATCAGCAATATTCGAAAAATGCTGGGACTAATGGAAAGTAGGATAAAAGAAGCGGGAATTCTTCGTCGAGAATCTTAGGGGAATGATTTGAAAGAAGGGTTCGCGGTTTTCGGCCATTCGGTTGACAGAAAACAAAATTTTCAATATGTTTATTTCGGGCCTTGGCACGGTTCAGTTTCAAAGGGCTAAGGTTTCACAAATAACTTAA
>JAFDAP010000270.1:3868-5676 GCA_019313765.1 Deltaproteobacteria bacterium
AATACCTTGGAAAAAGAGATATTAATCCCCAGAGACAAAATTCAAGGCCGGGTGAAGGAACTGGCCGACCAGATATGCTCTGATTATAGAGGAACGGAGCCGATCTTAATCGGTGTATTAAATGGTGTCGTCTTTTTCATTGCCGATCTTGCAAGACAGATGACAATACCCACGAAGATGGATTTTGTAAGGGCTGCCAGTTACGGTTCCGGAATGACTTCCAGCGGGACTGTCCGTTTAACAAAGGATGTGGAAATCCCCATCCGGGGAAAACCGGTCATACTGGTTGAAGACATAGTGGATACGGGTCTGACCCTGGCACATATCGTGGAAATTCTCGAACGAAAGGGTCCCGAATCCATCAGGATCTGCGCCTTTATCGACAAGCTTGAGCGGCGGGAAATAACGGTGCCTGTTGATTATTGCGGTTTTCAGATTGAGGAAGGTTTTATTGTGGGGTACGGACTCGACCATGACGAGAAATACAGGCATCTACCTGATATTTACATCCTGAGGTAAGACGTATAGCAGGAGGCTACCATGATCATCCAGTGTGAAAAATGCCGGACAAAGTTTAATCTTGACGAATCCCTGATCAAGAAAGAGGGTTCAAAGGTCAGGTGTTCCCGGTGCGGGGATGTTTTTATGGCCTACCCGCCGGAAAAGACGTTTGTCCAAGACGCGGAAACCGTTGCCGTTAAAAAAGAAGATTTGGACACGACCATGGCCCTTGATTCGCCACCTGTTTTGGCCGGAGATGCTGGGGAAACAGGGGAAAAGGATCAGGATGTGGATTTCGCTGATGTGTTTGAGGAGTCCATGGAGGATTTAGAAAAATTCGAAGCCGGTTCGCCTGAAGATCTCCAAGATCTTTTAGAGGAAGAATCTGCCGTGACCCCTCCTGATGAAGCCGTCACGAAAGAGGAGCTTCCGCCGGCGGTTCCCGAAGAAAGGGGAAAAGAGGAAAGTGAAGAGATAGTCGAAGGTCCGCCCACTGTTTCCGCTCCGAAGAAGTCCGCTCGATCCCCTTTACGGCTTATTATTTTGGTGATTTTACTTGCGCTCATTGGGGCCGCGATCGCCATATTTTTCTGGGCGCCCGATCTGATCCCCGATTCCATGTCGTTTTTGAAGCCGGTGGAAAAACAGGTGGCCATTGACAGCGGTATTCGACGACTCAAATTCCCTTCTGTTAACGGCTCTTTTGTTGATTCGAAAAAAACCGGACGTCTCTTTGTAATTCAGGGAACGATCAAGAACAACTATCCAAAAAGCCGGAGCTTTGTCCTCATCAAAGGGACGATCCTGGATGACGGCGGACGGCCGGTTAAGATGAAAATGGCCTATGCCGGTAATGCCTTTAAGGAGAGTGAGATCAAGGTACTGGCCTTGGAGGAAATCAACAGGGCCATGAAAAATCGCCTTGGCAAGGGCAAAAAGAACGTTGATGTAGCGCCGGGCGCAACGGTCCCTTTCACGATCGTGTTTGAGAATCTGCCTGAAAATTTAGGTGAATTCAGCGTGGAGGCGGTTAGCTCTTCTCCCGGAACCAAATAGTCAAATATATATTTCCATACATAAATAAGTGGGTATGCAGTTAGCACAACCTAATATCGTATGTGGGGCAACCCATGCAAAGACACTTGAATATCGAACACCGAACAAGGAATTTCGAACCGCAGAAGTTAAAATAATTCAACACTCGACATTTTTTGTTCGAAATTCTGCGGTTCGCATTGATCGATGGACGCTACCAACATCTTCTTATCAGTATTTTGTAGACGGTTGACTAAGGTGCATACCCAGTT
>JAFDAP010000271.1 GCA_019313765.1 Deltaproteobacteria bacterium
GCTGAATCCGTGAGGATTCCCAATACCACAGGATCGCTGATTATCTTAGTGGTAAACCTTCAGGAAGAACCTTCGGGTGAATCGATTCGAAGAGAGGTTATCAACTCTGTTTATGAGGAGGCTGCCGCCCGGGACCCTCAGGGTTATCTTCATTTTACGGAAGAACAGAATGTCTCTTCGGATATTATCGGACTTCCAAGGGCTGCTGCCATAATTGAGGGTCACGAGACCCATACACGCACGGCCGAGGTAGGCATAGATTTGGAAAAGGTGTGTCAAATAGGGGAACAGTCCGCTGCCGGCGAAGCAGATAAAGGTGTCCGGGGCATGGTGAGGATCGCAATAACCCAGGCGGTGATCTACGGATGGTATGACAACGAGTTGGGGAGTTATGTAAATATGCTCGGGGATCGTACTGTTTCGGTGGCTGAGGCCATGTAAAGAGAAAACCTTCACTTCCCCCTTTTGTAAACTGACCTTTACCCATAAGTTGGGTGCTGGACACAGGGGGTGTACAATTGCAGGGTGATAGGTTAGGTGCATCTTCTGCCCCTGATTCGAGGGGCAGTAGGGCTTTTCTTCCGTTCCGAGCCTTCCGGGCTGGTCTTTTCAGCGATTTATCTGCGGGGGAATCTTGCCCCCTCCGCATTCTCGACTTCGTCGAGCTGCGGTTTCCCCCACTGCTAAGTCACGAAAAGACGGCGCCCTCCCGGCAGTCACGTAAGAAAAACCCTCCTACCCCTCTTGAGGGACCCAAAATGCTCTTCTCTACCCACTGTGTCCAGCACGAGATGTGGGACATGCCCCGTTTTGTAAAGGGGATTTACCCGCCTCGGGCGGGTCGAGGGGGGTTTTAGGGGAGGGGTAGCCCCCCTCCGCCGAGTAAAAAGGCGCGAAGTGACTTTTTACGAGGTTGTTAAATTTGGACAAAAGCAAAAAACTGATTAAAGTGTTTCCCAAAAGGGGCGATTTGTGTTTTATAAGATAAACCGCTGAACTCTGAATCTCTGAACCCGTGAACAGTTTAATAAAGAGCGAGGCACACTGATCACTATGTTTTTTCTAAAGCTAATCATATTTATGGGAATATCTGTCACGGTCCAGCTCCTGTGGGCCGAAGGCGCGCTGGCCTGGGGGCCTGCCATTCATACCGTAACCGCCTTGAGCGCGCTGGATGGGGTCGGTGCCATATTGCCGACCATTGCGGGAATTATTACATCATTCCCAGTTCAATACATGTATGGATGCTTAGCCGCGGATTTCTTTATCGGCAAGGGCAAAAACAGAAGGGCAGGGCATCCCCACAACTGGAAAGGAGGCTTCAGATTCCTGAGCGAGGCGGGCGATGATCGCGAGGCGGCCTTTGCTTACGGTTTTCTTTCCCATCTGGCGGCAGATGTTGTGGCCCATAACTTCTTTGTCCCGAATCTGATTAACTCATATCCCGTCTGGACAAGGAAGGGTCATTTATACTGGGAGGTTAAGGCCGACTATCTGGTCGGGCCTGACTACATAAAGATTGCAAGAGATGTCCTGAGCATGGATCATAAGGGTTGCGATGAACTCCTGAACCTGATAGCCGGGAAGCGGAGAAACGGCATCAAGGCCAAAAAACGCATCTTTACGCAATCCGTAAAGTTCTCTGATTATCTTTACTCGACTCATTCCGTGCTCTTTGGGGGCAAAGTCGTGCGATGGCAGGAGTTTCAAGAGTATCTTGCTTTAATGGTCGGTCTTTCATGTCGTTTAGTAAAGGATTTTTTGAGCAACCCGGATTCATGCCCCTGCCTTTCATATGACCCCATGGGGAAACAAAACCTGCGTCTTGTCAGGCGGAGAAAAAGGATTTTCGCAGGATCATTCAGTACGCAATGGCGGAGCCGAAGATTCACCCTGGATAAAGAACTCCTCAAACTATGAATACGATTCGTATCCTGCCAGAGAAGGTGGCCTCCCAGATTGCGGCAGGAGAGGTCATAGACAGGCCTGCTTCTGTTGTCAGAGAATTGATTGATAACAGTATTGATGCGGGTGCCGATAGAATTGTTGTCCGCATCGAAAACGGGGGGAAGGGATTAATCAAGGTCAGCGATAATGGTGTGGGCATGTCCAGGGATGATCTACTTTTGTGTGTGGAAAGGCATGCCACCAGCAAGATAGAGACGGCATCAGATCTTTTTTCCATAAAATCATTAGGTTTCAGAGGAGAGGCCCTTCCGAGCATTGCTTCGGTATCGCGAATGAAGCTCACGTCCCGCCCTAAAGACCGGTTGGAAGGCCACAGACTGAAGATTGCAGGCGGAAAATTGACCGCCATAGAGGAAACAGGGGCCCCGGTCGGGACCGTGGTCGAAGCGGGCGCCCTTTTTTTCAATATCCCTGCCAGGAGGAAGTTCCTGCGTGCGGCCAGGACCGAAACAGATCATATCATCGATACGTTCACGCGGGTGGCCCTGCCGTTTCCGGCCATAAACTTCAAGTTAGACGACGCCGCAAAGACGCTTATGAATCTCCCGGCCTCTGATCATCTACTGCCGAGGCTCTCTGTTCTTTTGGGGCGCAAAGTGGCGGAATCCATAACAGAGGAACAGGAAAGAATTCATGGTGTTGGGGTCTGCGTCTATTTGGCGCCCTGGGAATTGAGCAGGACCAGGGGCGATCGTCTATTTGTATACGTGAACGGCCGGAACATTCGGGATCGACTCGTAACAAGGGCGATTATAGAGGGTTACGGGCAGAGACTCATGAAGGGGCATTATCCCCAGGCCGTTATTTTTCTGGAAATCGATCCTTCAAAGGTGGATGTCAATGTACACCCGACCAAACAGGAGGTCCGTTTCCACAACAGCCGTGATGTATTTCAGGCCATTGTCTCCACCATTGAAAAGGCCCTGGCCCGTTCATTTCATTCCCTTTATGGTCAAATGCCCGATCAGGTTCCTTCCTTTGTATCCGACGCATCCGAGCCTTTCCCGGAATTTTCGCAATCTGTCCTGACCCGCGGCATTTTGGATGTGGCAGATGCAGCGGAGCAATCCACAATAAGCGAGCTTCCACAAATCATCGGTCAACTGGGAAACACTTACATCCTGTGCCAGGTAAAGGATGGTCTTTTAATGGTCGATCAACATGCTGCCCATGAAAGGATCATGTATGAAAACCTCAAGAAAGGTTTTGATGCTTCCCACATTGAAGTCCAGGCATTGTTAGTGCCCCACAAACTGGAACTGTCAGCGAAAGAGAAAAGGGTTGTTCAGGAAAAGGGAGACCGGTTATCCCGTTTCGGCATTGAACTTGAGCATTTCGGGGGCAATACCTTTCTTTTAAGGTCGGTGCCGGCCCTTTTGGAGAATGTCGAGTGGGATTCATTCCTGTCGGAGTTTTTAGCGGAATTGGAAGAAGGTGAACCCGAGGATGATAATATCTTATTAGACAAGGCCTTGACAGTCATGGCCTGTCACGGAGCCATTCGGGCCGGGTACCGTATGACTAACGAGGAAATAACGCATCTTTTTTACCAGTTAGAGGAGATGGACGTACCCACAAATTGTCCCCATGGAAGACCAATATTCAAACACTTCACCTATTATGAGATTGAGAAGATGTTTAAACGGGTTGTGTGAGTTCGGATAAAGCCATCTTCGTGGGTGGAGAACTCGCATGTTTATTTTAACCCGGAAAACCCGGTCCTCCGGGCCGGGTCAGAGTTAGTGGGCTTTGCCTTGATGATTTCAGGGGACTCTATGTTATACGGCATACGGTTGCGGTTGCGACGCTCGTATCGGTATTCGTAATGCGGTTTTCGGTAAAAAACCCGCAACCGACCGACGAAAGACGAAACGAGCCGCGCAACCGAATAACGAAAATCGTCTAACCCCTATGGGGTGAAACATGGGGGTTCGGATACCCTGACTCTTATTAAGAAGATACAGGGCCTGGCTTGAGATTTAATTATGAACAAGAGACCAAAAATCGTTATTATCTCCGGGCCAACGGCCAGCGGAAAGACTTCGCTTGGCGTGGATCTGGCTTTGGCTTTAAAAGGGGAGATAATCAGCGCCGATTCCATGCAGGTCTATCGGGGAATGGATGTTGGTACGGCAAAGCCCACGCCTGAAGAGCAAAAGGGAATCCCCCATTATCTACTGGATGTGGTGGACCCTGATGAGGAATTTAACGCCGCAACCTACAATTCCATGGCCATTCCCAAAATAGCCGAAATCGGCTCCCGCGGAAGTTCCTGTTTTGTGGTCGGCGGGACGGGCCTTTACATAAAAGGCTTATTGGACGGACTCTTTGAGAGTCCACCTGCGGATATGGAACTGAGGGAATCATTACGCCGGGAGTGTGATTCGTCGGGTTCCGCGGTTCTCCATGAAAGGCTTGCTAATCTGGATCCTGAATCGGCCCATAAAATACATCCCAATGACAGGGTGAGGATTATAAGGGCGCTTGAGATTATCCATCTGACCAATCGGCGTTTTTCGGATCTGACAAGGGCGCACGCGTTTGGTGGCAGGACCTTGAATGCCCTGAAACTCTGTTTGAAAGTGGATAGAGAAGAGCTTTACGATCGTATTGACAAACGAAGTCTGTCAATGGTTGAGAACGGCCTTGTAGGTGAGACCGAAAGCCTTCTGAGGAAAGGATATTCTCCCGACCTCAAGCCGATGAAGGCCATCGGATACAGGCATATGATAACCTATTTGAAAGGAGACTGGTCGCTTGATGAAGCGATCAGCGAACTTCAAAAAGACACTCGAAGATATGCCAAGCGACAGTTGACATGGTTTCGCGCTGATCCGGAGGTTACCTGGATCGAACCTGGAAATTTCCATGTGGTTAAAGACAAGGTAAAGGAATTCCTGCCTGAAACCGCTTGACGTTCAGGGTTTTTGGCCGTATCAATTAAGGCAACCGTGAACCCTGAACCCTTGAACCTTTAACTGCAACAGGAGAACCCGTGGTAAAAAAGTCTGTTAAAACAATTTTCATTTTTTCTCTTTTGTGCCTTTTTTTACCGGAAGTGCCTTTCCTGCATGCCCAAACCGAGGGCAAGGCAAGTGAAAACGAAGTCTTTGCCATTGGAACGGGAGTAATAGTCAGCGGAAACCTGGCCCGGGCAAAAAAAAACGCCATCTCCCAGGCATTGATGGAAGGCGTGGAAAACTATCTTGTTCGCCGGTTGGGGAATCAGGGAGTGGCAAATAATTTCCAGAGGCTCATCCAGGAAATTATTCCCAAGGCCGAAGAAGACATTGAAAATTTCCATATCCTCGCTGAAGAGCAGATCGGCGCAAAGTGGAAGGTCCTTGTGCGTCTCAGAATAAATGACAAAGTCTTGAATGAAAGATTACGACAGGCCGGGATTGTATTCACGGAAGGCCCCCCCATTAAATTGCTTTTCCTGGTTTCAGAGAAAAGGGGAGGGACGGTTTCTTACTGGTGGAGGGACCCTGAGACCCGTTCCGCACTCAGCCCAACCGAGCTTGCCCTTCACAATGTGTTTCAAGAAAGAGGGTTTAGCCCTATTAATCGGGTGCTGAGCGTCCCCGAGGCGCAATATACCAAACATATGCTGTCTTCGGAGCTTCAGGATGTAAGCATTTTGCGGTGGGGAACACTTTTTTTTGCTGATGTTGTGATTTATGGCCAGGCCGAAGTTATTGAAGAAAAAGAGGTATCCATCTCGCTTGAGGCATTTGACGTGAGTCAGGGGGTGCGAATCTGTCAGGATATCTTATCCGAACCGGTTGAAGGCACTGAAGGCAGGGAGAGAATTATTGAAACCATCGATAGGGCCGTCAGGCTTTTGGCCGCAAGACTGACTCCAACCATCATCCAGGTCAGCGCCTCTGACCAGGAAACGATTAACCGGGTTGAGATCACAGTTAAGGGTTTAAGTAGTTTTAAGCAGTTCAGGCTCCTCAGGGACTTCCTGAGAAGGGACGTGACGGGTGTAAAATCCGTAAGACAGACCAGGATCAGGAAAGATTCCATATCTATTGCAGTTGAATTTAAGGGAGATAAATATGAGTTGCTGGATCGGATCTTAAATCATGAAAATCTTCCCTTTGAGCTGAATCTTCATCAGACCGCTGAAGATAGAATTTTGCTTACC
>JAFDAP010000272.1 GCA_019313765.1 Deltaproteobacteria bacterium
CGCTCCATCGTTCAACCTTTCCATGGGGACCATTCCCCTGGAAAGTTAATCGTATAAACGACTTAGAATTCTTTAACAAAATTAGACAGTACAGATAGAAATAGTAACAAATGACAAACAGATTGGACAACTTGCCTGTGATCACTTTTTCAGACGAGGATTTACCAACTTTGCATATTGCGGATTTAAGGATATGCCCTGGTCAAGGCGTCGAGAATCAAGCTTTGCCGGAATTCTCAAAGCCAAAGGTTTCAATGTTAATATCTTTAATTCTCAATCTTCCAGGATGCTGAACTGGGACCAGGAGCATCCACGGATTATTGAGTGGCTCAATACACTTCCTAAGCCTGTAGCCATTCTCTGCTGCAATGATGATCAAGGATGTGACTTGGTCGAAGCATGTAAAACCGGAGGCTTGAAACTTCCTTTTGAGGTTGCAATTCTTGGTGTTGACAATGACAGACTGGTATGCGAGCTATCTAATTCTATGCTCTCGAGTATTCCATTGAGTGCTCATAAGGCCGGTTTTCAAGCGGCCTCAATACTCGATAAGCTTATGTCAGGACAACCTGCAGGCATTTCGGAAATTGAAGTAACTCCTTTAGAAATTGCGAGCAGACAGTCAACAGATACGCTTGCAATAGACGACCGGCAAGTTACAGGGGTACAATTTTCAACCGCCCGCCAGGTGGGACACTTTTGCTCCGCCGTTTACATTTTGACAGGTATGGGAAATGATGGAACCGAAGGTCTGCGGGCTATTAAGGAACATGGCGGTTACACAATTGCAGAGGATGAGAGTACAGCAATCGTCAACGGCATGCCCAAGTCGGCCATCGAGGCGGGAGTGGTTGATAAAGTTGTTCCATTGCCGCAAATAGCGGATGAGATTGTAAAAGCGGTCAAAAATAGAGTGCGAATCGGTAATGAACATATCAGAGTATAAACATCTCTTTCTCAGTGAAGCACGGGAGATACTGAACTCATTAAATAATGTTCTGGTTGACCTTGAGAAAGAACCATCGAATACAGCCTTGCTCAACGAGTTATTTCGCCAAACTCACACCTTAAAGAGCATGGCCCAGAGTATGGAATATGAGGAAATTGCAAAGCTTACGCATTCTATGGAAACTACCCTGGCCTTGTTGAGGAACCCGGGGTCGAAGGCGGAAAAAGATATAGTGGACTTACTGTTCAAATCTCTGAACACCTTAGGCGATTTGATTAAAGAGAAAGAAAAAGGTAAAACTGAGAAGGTAAAAGCAGCTCCTTTGGTGGAGAGGTTCGAAGAGATTACCTCCACTGCCGGTGAAGGCCAGACAGTGAGGATTCCCTTAACGCAACTCGATAACCTCATGGACATGACCGGAGAATTAGCCATAAATAGAATCAGACTCTCGCAGATAGCTAAAACAATTGAAGATACTGACTTGGAAGAGACTGTAGCCCAACTGGACAGACTGACTTCTCAACTCCAGAACCAGATGATGGAGGTCAGGCTTGTACCATTAGAATATATTTTCGCTCCTTACCCCAGGATGGTGAGAGACATTGCTGTCGCTCAAAAGAAGGAGGTGGACTTCTTTATTGAAGGAGGCCATATAGGTATGGATCGGAGCATACAGGATGAGATAAACGAACCCTTGCTGCATCTTTTGAAGAACGCAGTTATCCACGGTATTGAAGGGCCCCGGGAGAGAGAAAAGCTGAAGAAACCCGGGAGGGGAAAGATAAAGCTCTCGGCCAGAAGAGAGAAAAATTCTGTAGTTATAGAGCTGTCTGATGACGGCCGGGGTATGGATATCGAAGAAGTAAAGGAAGCTGTTCTGGAGACCGGAATCATCACAGCCGAAGAACTCTCAGCACTGAGCCCAAAAGAAGTGATAATGCTTGTTACATTCCCTGGCTATAGCAGGGCCAAAAAGGTCACCGAGGTGGCAGGCAGGGGCATGGGATTGAGCGCATCGAAGGCCAAGGCCGAATCACTCGGAGGAACATTGGACATTCACACCAAGCCAAATGAGGGCACGACCTTATCTTTTACACTGCCTCTGACCACGGCTGTAATCCAGGCCATGCTCGTGGGCGTCGCAGATGAGACATATTGTATCCCATTATCCTATTTAGCCGAGACGATGAAGATTTCACCGCAGGATATCAAAACCATGGAACACTACGAGGTGATTTCTTACAGAGATACTGTGCTTCCCTTAATCAGAGTGAGAGAGAAATTTGGCTTTGCACCTTCGAGCCCGGAGCCCCCGGTTTCGGATGTTTCACCCCGAAACGCTGCAATCCCGGTGGCAGTAGTCGAGGCTCGAACAAAAAAGGTGGGCCTGGTTGTTGATGACTTCTTAGGACAACAAGAGGTTGTGATAAGGCCTTTGACAGGAATCTTGAAAGAAATCAAAGGTGCCTCCGGTGCCACCATTCTGGGCACAGGAAAGCCGGCGCTTATTATGGAGGTTGGATCGTTGCTTTAGAAGGAGATGTCGCTATGAAGTACACAGAATTTGATAGAATCCGATTGGACGCATTTAGAGAAATCAGCTCAATAGCCACCGGCAATTGCTCTACTGCGTAACGCAAAACAGGATCAACATTCGTATAAACCTTGTTTGTCAAATATGGCGAAGAATGTTCCAATAGTCTCTGGGTAACAGCAGTGGATATGCCGTTCTGAGCAAGCATAGAACCAAAAGTTTTGCGCAGGTCATGGAACTTCAAATCAACTAATCCAGCCTTCTGACATATTTTTCTCCATCACGTGTAGCTGAAATTATTGATAGACAATTTTTCTTGTCCTGGATCTAACTCACATATATATCTTGAAAGCTCTGTCATAACAGCAGTTGACACTGGACGTGAGCCCATACTCTTCCTTGTTTTTCTGCTTGTCGTAGTAATATAGTTATTACCAAAGTCAATATCAGCAATTTTTAATGACTCAATATCTCCTCGCCTAAGACCTGTTCCTAACGCCAATAAAATTCGCATCCTAATCGTTTGGTAAGACTCAGCTACTGACATCAATTTTTTGACCTGAGTATCGTTCAGCGATTTAACCGGCCTTTCGTCTTCTTTCAATTCTCTAATTTTTATGGTTCCATTTTAATATCGTTTTTCTCGGCACCAATTAACAAATGTTCTCAAATTCCTAATGTCTTTGTTAAGCATTGTGCGTTTTATTTCGCTGCCTCTTTGGAGAATGAATTTATCTATGCTATTTTGTGAAATTTGTTTTGAATTGCATTTTCCTATCAACCGTTCAAAATGCCGTAGTGTAAGAGCTGTTTCATGAAGTGTTGCTTCTGTAACCCCTTGAACCTTTTTGGCTTCTCTATATTCTTCAACCATCTGTTTCCAACTTATCGTCACGATCCCTGTACACATCAGAGTTTAGTTGGCTGTACTTCAACTGGCAATAATGTTCGGCAAGTTTCTTGGTAGGCAATGCCTTTGCTTTACGCTTGCCACTTTCATACCAGCCAACCCACCAGCCCTTTATACCTCTTCTTTTGTATACCCAAACCTTTTTCATAATACTCATTCTATCGTAATTATGGGGGGCTGAATCAAGGCAAAAAGATGGCTGAGATTCGAGGAAATCGGTGTCAAAATAGTGACATACACAAAGGTCTTAAAATTAAACGAGATGTAAAGCTATATTTTACAAAAAGTTGTGTAATGGAGACGTTCCTTTGCCAACGTATGTACCTTCCTGACATATGTCCTACCGGTTACAATGAGCAAAAAAGATGAAAAAGATGTTATCAGGAAGGAGTTTTCTATGGGAGTTCGAAACAAGAAGCGAGAAATACT
>JAFDAP010000273.1 GCA_019313765.1 Deltaproteobacteria bacterium
GACCGTGGATGATGGGAGGACCCAGGACCCTTTTGCCAGGGTGAATTATTGGTTTAATGTCAAAAACGGGATAGAGTTCAACTGTGGATTTACAAAGGCCGATTTCTGGCGGGATGATAATTCAATCGCCGGGGATGATTATACTGGGCATAGCGCGGGCATCACCTACATACACCGTTTTACACCTCACACTGAGGGTTCCATTGGCTATGATTTTCAGAGCCGTGATTTTGACGGCCTCTCAGAAAACTATACTGTTCATACAGGATCCGTCGGTTTTGACCATGCATTCTCTCCGGACCTATCTCTTACTGTTGGAGTAGGTTATTTCATTCAAAAGAATGATCGGTCTGATGACGAAAACGGTTACACATACAACGCCGCACTCATTAAACGGTTTGAGCGAGGCAGCATCACCATTGGAGGAAACGGCGGCTGGGATGAAAACTATCTTGACGCGGAAAGGAGAGGCTTCAGCCGGTATTGGAGCGTAAATACAAACGCAGACTATCAGCTCCTGGAAGCCTTGAGCGGCTATGCGGGCGGTTCATACAGATTTGACAAGGATGTTGGGAGTGGGAAACGGGAAGCCTTGCGGGGAAATTGCGGAATACGATGGACATTCCTCCGCTGGTTTTCCCTGTCCTTAGATTATTCTTATGCAGATAGGGACGATGACAATGATGTGGAGGATTACCAGGACAATCGCATAATGCTGATTTTGAATGCCAGCAGACTACATAGATGGTGATGTATAAGGAGACCCCAGTGGAATAATAAGGACAAATGCATTCCACGGGGCAAGCCCCAGTGGAATAATAAGGACAAATGCATTCCACGGGGCAAGCAGGAGACACCGGTTAAATAGGCAGGCCATTTCACGGGGTAAACAAATGTCAAATTTTCTTCGTTTGATAGCGGCAGAAAATTAAAGCTAAATCGTTATGAGTAAAATGTATTATGTCTATGTCTTAGAAAGTTTGAGAGATAGGATGTTCTATGTTGGTTATACGGGTGGACTGAAAAAGAGAGTTGAAAAACACAACAGCGGGCTTGTACCGGCCACAAAGGAGAGGCAACCACTCAAAATAGTTTATTATGAGGCGTGTTTCAATAAGGATGACGCGGTAAAAAGAGAGAAATACTTAAAAACGAGTTGGGGAAAAAGATTCATCAAGAACCGCATAAGAGGTTATCTAACGAGGTAAAAATCAAATGGTGCAGAATATAAGAAGGGTTTTCGGCGTAAAATAATCATTTATAAGTAGGAGTCGAAATAGACAAAACACTGGCTCAGAATTATAGCAAAGGCAAATCCAGGCAGAAGAAATGAATTAATTTGTAAATGCTGGTCGTCTCAAAATATTGTTATTTAGCTTCTGCCTGCCCCGTGAAATGACTTGCCTATTTCACTGGGGAATTCTGTCTTCTTTTTTTAAGGTGTATACCCATGGAAAACCTTGATATCACAAAATACCTGGACATGGTTTTGAGACGGAAATGGTGGATCATTATCCCTTTTCTGCTTACCGTCTTGGCCGGGTTGTCTTATGCCCTGATAACCCCCAGGATTTATGAGGCCCAGACCCTGATCCTGGTTCAACCTCAGAAGGTACCGGGAGAATTTGTGCGGGCAATTGTCTCAAGTGATGTGGAGGACAGGCTCAGGACAATTACCCAGCAGGTTACCAGCAGAACGAATTTGGAGAGGATTATTGAGGAATACCAGCTATACAGCAAGCCCACGAAAAATAATTTGTTGCTTGAAGCAAAAGTCGGATTATTTAGAAAAAGTGTAGAGATAGTCGTCTCCAAAGGCGCGAGGGGAGGCAAGGCATTTACAATTTCCTTTCGCGGTAGAAACCCGGAAAAAGTAATGCAGGTGACAAATAATCTTGCCTCCAGTTTTATCTCGGAGAATCTCAAGATAAGAGAGTCTCACGTCCTTGGAACTTCAGCTTTTCTTGCCGATGAGCTTGAATCAGTAAGAAAACGCCTGGCTGAAAAAGAGGCCAGGCTCAAAGAATACAGGCAGAAATATATGGGGGGAATGCCGGAGCATATTCAAACCAATCTGAGAATCCTGGATAGATTGCAGGATGAGTTAGCCCAGCTTAATAACACCATGCAAGATGTACAGAACAGGAAACTGATCCTGCAAAATCAGATTGCCGAGGCTGAAATAATGCAAAAACAAATGTCCGGATTGGAAGGGGGGAATTCTTTGATAGAATTTGACTCATCTTCCGGCACAGGGGATGTTGGTTCGGAAGAGCTGAGGGCACTTAAAAAAAAGCTGATACTATTAGAGAGCAGGTATACCGCCAATCACCCTGATGTTAGACGGACAAAAAATATGATCGCCAAGTTGGAGTCTAAGGAGACCGAACAAGAGACGGAATCAGACGAATCCGAGGTCGAATCAGCCGAGGTTGCTCCCGTATTTCCCATGGGTGAAAATTTCCTGAAACCTCAATTGCAACAAATAGATTTGGAAATAAGAAACCTAAAGAATGAAATCAGAAAGGTACAGGCCAAGGGAGCGTCTTACCAAAAGAAGGTGGAAGATACCCCGAAAAGGGAACAGGAACTGATTTCCCTAAATCGAGATTACGATAACCTTAAGAAACTCTATGATTCACTCCTGAACAGAAAACTGGAAGCCGAGATAGCCGTGAGCATGGAAAAGAAGCAGAAGGGGGAACAGTTCAGGGTGATTGACCCTGCAAAAATTCCTATACGTCCAATTGAGCCCGACGTTCGAAAAATCATTCTAATTACCCTGGTGTTAGGGTTGGGATTAGGGGGAGGCTTGGCGTACCTGGTGGAGACCATGGACACGTCATACAAGACCCCTGATGATATTGAAAAAGAACTCGATATACCAATTTTGATCAGCATGCCCATTCGATATACTGACAGGGAGCTAAGGCGAATGAAAAGGAAACAGATCATGGCCTATGCCTCTGTTGGTGTAGGTTTCGTCCTGTCTGCAATTGGCATTGTTCTTGCTGTAAAAGGTGTGGATACGACGATAAATTATGTAAAAAGTATCTTTGACAAAATGTAATGAAGTATTCACCACAGAGACACAGAGAGCACAGAGTACTAAAAGAATTGTGGAAGTTGAGATACCAAAGGCACGCTCAAAATGGACGTGGGGCACACAAAATGAATGAAATAAGCAGGCTTCTTTCATTCATTCTTTCCCCCCACCTACCCCAACGCTTTAGCGTTGTGGTCCCCGCCTTGCGGGGACTTTGACCGTGCATTCTATCAAACGATATCTTTTTCAGTGTTTCAAACAGGCGGAGAGTGGATTATAACACACCATAGGTCCTATTTTTGCCCATCGCATCTCTTCTACGAGGCGTAGGATCGTGTGCCTCTACGAGCCGGAGGCCGATGGGCAAAAAAAAGGCTTTTCCTCTGTGTCCTCCCACCGGGGCCGCTTCCAGCCCGTAGGACTTCCAGGCCGGAGGGTAGGCCCCTATGGCTTCCGGCTCGTAGAGCCTACAGCTCGGAGAGGCCGGAGGCTGTGTCTCTGTGGTGAATAAATTCTGTGCTTCTGCGGTGAAAACTTAGTTCAAGGGTGTACCATGGACATAAATGATCTCACGCGAAGAGTCATAGGTGCTGCTATTGAGGTCCATAAGATTCTCGGGCCGGGCCTATTAGAGTCGTCCTATGAGGAATGTCTGGCCTACGAGCTTAAATTAAGGAAATTTCTTTTCGAAAGACAAAAAGAACTGCCCATAGAATATAAGGGAGTTAAGTTGGATTGCGGCTATCGTTTAGATATTGTCGTAGAAAATAGGTTA
>JAFDAP010000274.1 GCA_019313765.1 Deltaproteobacteria bacterium
ACCATCTACCGAAACTATGGCTTCAAGTTCGAGGTAGATTTTGCCAGATGGCCGGACATTTTGTACAAGGACGTCTATATCGACGTGAAGAACATTCCCTATGTGGGAACCATTAGAGTGGGCCACCAGTTCGAGCCCTTTTCCCTGGAAGAAGAGACGAGCACCAAATTCATCACCTTCATGGAAAGGTCGCTGCCCACACTGGCCTTTGACCCCAGAAGGAACACAGGGTTGCTCCTGTTCAATGCGCCTTTGAACAAGCGGTTTTGGTGGGGAGCGGGTGCTTTCAAACCGGTGAAAGATGACGCACCATTTGATTTCAGCGGGCCTTCAGATTGGAATGTGTCAGGTCGAATCGCCGGTCTCCCCTGGTTTGAAGACGAGACAAAACTGCTGTTCCTCGGTCTTTCCTATATTCATAAGTTTCGGAGCGACAGTACGGAGAAGGACAGGAGGTTGGAATTTAGTGTCCGGCCGGAGGCCAATCTCGCTGAAGCGCTGGTTAATACCGACAGATTAATATCCGACGGTTCCGACATTATCAACCCTGAGCTTGCGCTGGTCTTCGGCCCCTTCTCCTTGCAAGGGGAATACTACTACGCCAGCGTGGATCGGGATACGGGCGGCAATCTTGACTTTAGCGGGTTCTATGTATTCGCAAGTTACTTCATTACCGGAGAGAGCCGCGCATACATCGCTTCGGAAGCCTCCTTTGGCAGGGTGAAGCCAAAGAACAACTTCGACCTGAAAAGCGGTTCGGGGTTGGGGGCTTGGGAAGTCGCCCTGCGCTACTCCTGCATCGACCTGAACGATGGGGACATACAAGGAGGAGAAGAGGAAAACTTCACCGCCGGGCTAAACTGGTACCTTAATCCGAACGTCCGGTTCATGTTCAACTATATTTTCGCCCATGTGGAGGATAGTAACGCAGGGACCCAATTCTTAAGAGCCGGCAATACGAACATCTTTCAGATGCGCTTTCAGATTAACTTCTGATGTAGACGGCTTGACAGGATAACAGGATGGACTTGATTTAATCCAGTTAATAAAAAAACGTATCATAACCTGGAGAGGGTAAGGTGGAATATGAAAAAATAACTGAGACTATTATCGGATGTGCTTATCGTGTTTACAATATGATGGGCTTTGGGTTTCTTGAAAATGTATATGAGAAATGCTTGCTCATAGAGCTACGGAAAGCGGACCTGGATACGGAGACACAGCAACCCATTACCGTTTATTATGAGGGCGAAGTCGTAGGAGAATTCATAGCTGACATCATGGTTAATGATGCTGTCATTATAGAACTAAAATCAGTCAGGCGAATCATCAAAGCTCATGAAGTCCAATTGGTTAATTACCTTGTTGCTACAGGAAAACCTGTGGGCCTGATTCTTAATTTTGGAGAGAGAAAAGTTGAAATTAAGCGTAAGGTCGAGGACCTGAACTAAGTGATCAACGGAATGAAAAAAAATCAAGTCAATCCTGTTATCCTGTCAAAGATATAAGAATCGTTATGAAATTACATTTCAGATGGTTTCAGTTCAGCATACTGGTGATCGCAGTCCTTTTTTATTCCCTATCCATAGCCGAAGAGCAGGTGAGCACGGCAGGTGAGGAAGCGGATGATTTTCGAAATAAATTCTCTTTGTTCGGTGGCATGACCCAGGAAAGTTCGGATCACGGTGCTTCAGTGGGGCTGGAGTATGAATATCGATTGGGATCATACCTGGGCGTAGGCGGATTGGGTGAATACGCGGGAGGTGATTTTGATTCATGGGTCTTCGGTGTCCCACTCTTTATTCACCCCTATGCCGATTTGATTGTCTGGCTGGCGCCGGGAGTTGAGATAGAAGACGGCGAAACCAATTTTCTATTCAGGGTCGGGTTGGGATACGAATTTGAGATATACCCGAGATGGTCATTGGCGCCTGAAATCAATTTTGATTTTTCAGATGGGGATACCAAACTGGTCTATGGCCTCACCCTGTCATGGGTATTTTGAATTTTTAGCAAGAATCCCAGGAAATATGACCGGGTAATATTAAGTGATAACCGGTTTGGCGGCCTAAGGAGGGCGTCATGAAACAACCACAACCAAGAACAATCAACCGAAAAACGAAAGGGGGTGATAATAAAACGAGAGTTAAGCGACCGGAATCGAACTAACTGATCATTAAACCAAACGAAAGGAGAATGTTATGAAACAATTGATTAGACAAACTGCCACATCGCTTCTGACCGTGGCACTGCTGTTCGGATTTGGTTTATCCGCCGGGGCAGCCGACGCGGTAAATAAAAAACCCAACATCTTGGTGATATGGGGCGATGATATCGGACAGGACAACATCAGCGCCTATCACCGGGGCCTGATGAGCAGTCGAACACCGAATATCGATCGCATCGCCAACGAAGGCGCGTTATTCACCGATCATTACGGCCAGCAATCCTGCACCGCGGGACGCGCTGCTTTCATGTTGGGACAGAATCCGTTCCGCACGGGGCTGCTGACCATCGGCATGCCCGGTGCCAAGCATGGTGTTCGTGCGCAAGACCCCACCATTGTCGAACTGCTGAAACCATACGGCTATATCACCGGGCAGTTCGGCAAGAATCATCTGGGGGACCGTAACGAGTACCTGCCGACGGTACACGGTATGGACGAATTCTACGGCAACCTCTACCACCTGAATGCTGAAGAAGAGCCGGAGAATGCGGACTACCCCAAGGATCCTGCGTTTCGGAAAAAGTATGGGCCGCGCGGTGTAATGGACTGCGTTGCGACCGATACGGTCGATAGTACAGACGAACCCCGCTGGGGCGTGGTCGGCAAGCAGAAATGCAAAGATTCAGGTCCGCTGACCAAAAAGCGCATGGAAACCATTGAAGAAGACCTGCTTGCGCGCTCTCTCGACTTCATGGAGCGGGCGGTCAAGAAGAACAAGGCTTCCGAGAAGGATGAACCGTTCTTCCTGTGGCATGTCTCGACGCGTAACCATGTCTGGATCCATCTGTCTGAGAAATACAAGAACAAGACCGGGAACGGCATCTTCGCCGACGGCATGGCCGAATTGGATGATGTTACCGGTGCCTTGCTGGACAAACTGGACGAGCTGAAAGTCGCCGACAACACGATTGTCATCTTCTCGACGGATAACGGCGCCGAGATCTTCACTTGGCCGCAGGGCGGCAATCACCCCTGGAGAGGTGAGAAAGGCCTGACCAACGAAGGCGGCTTCCGCATACCTCAACTGGTGCGCTGGCCCGGCAAGATCAAGCCAGGCACGATCATCAATGACGTATTCTCCGCTGAGGACTGGATGCCCACTTTGCTGGCCGCGGCCAACGGGGGCAAAGATACCGATATCCAGGCGAGGCTGAAGAAAGGCGGGGTCAAAGCGGACGGCAAGACCTTCAAGGCGCATCTCGATGGGTATAACCAGATGGATCTGCTGACGGGTAAAGGTCCGGGCACACGCAAGGAGATTTTCTACTTCAGCGGCGACGGTGACCTGAATGCTATTCGAGTTGGGGAATGGAAGATTATATTTACGGAGATGTGGGGCAACCTGCCCACGGCTTGGCACAAGACCCCAAGCTGGCCGCTGATCGTCAACCTGCGGCGCGATCCCTACGAGAAATTCGTCTATGAATCCAGCATGTACTTCAAATGGTGGGCGGACCGGATGTACATGCTGGTGCCAGCGCAAGAGGTTGTTGGCAAGCAGTTGGCGACCTTGAAAGAATTTCCGCCGGCCAGAGGTTCGAGCCTGAGTCTCGGTAAGCTGATGGATAGGATAACCTGGGCCACCTC
>JAFDAP010000275.1 GCA_019313765.1 Deltaproteobacteria bacterium
ATTTAGGTAACATCACCGAAGAGCTGAATCAAGCCAACAAGGTCGTGTCTACCGGCAAACGCATATCAGATCTTTCTGATGATCCGGTCGGGCTTACCCAGGCGCTCAATATTAGATCGGCCCTTTCCAACTTTGAGCAATTGGGTCGCAATATAACCATGGGAAAATCCTGGCTTGCCGCTTCTGAAAGCGCCATGTCCAATGTGCAGGACCTGATTTCCGATGCCAAGACCTTGTGTGTACAAATGGCCACCGGTACCACAGGGGCTGCGCAAAGGGCCTCTGCATCTGAAACCGTCCAGAATACGTTGGACGAGGTTGTCTCACTGGCAAACACGGAGTTGAATGGACGTTATATTTTCTCAGGTTCGAAATCGGATACCGTCCCGTTCAGTCAGGACGGAACGTATAATGGGGACAATAATCCTTTTACAGTAAAGATAGGAAGGGATGCTGCCGTACAGGTAGGAAGCGATGGCGAGGCCGCTTTCGGAGACATTTTCACCACTTTGAGTGACTTGAAGGACGCCTTGGGGGCCAATGATGTCAGTGGGATTCAGACCGCGATGGGCGAACTGGATGCCCACTTTGATCATGTTTCAAGCAAGATATCTGATATTGGCTCGAAGATGGTACGCATGGAAATCAAGGAAAACATCTTTCAGGATTTGAAAATCAGCAATACCGAAAGGCTTTCGAAGATTGAGGATGCCGATATAGCCGAGGCAATCATTAACTTAAAGGCCAAGGAGCTTGCCTACCAGGCTGCCCTTGCTTCTTCGGCCAAGGTTATGAAAATGAGCCTGGTTGATTATATGTAATAAAAAGCCTGGCCCAGCCTACGGCTCAGAGGGGATTTGCGTTGTTGGAATTTCATTGACTTATTGAAATTCCAATTTTAATCCGGTTTTGGTCACGCGCCGCGCAGGCGCTTGCGCCGCGTGTTGAATATTAAAAGCCACGGATAGGCCATGCTTATACTAACAAGGAAGTTAGGGGAACGGGTTACTATTGGCGATGATATCACTATTACATTGCTTGAAATCAAGGGAACACAAATCAAGCTGGGGATCGAAGCCCCCAAGAGTATTAGTATTCACCGCCAGGAAATATACGAAAGGATTAGGAGGGAAAACCTGGCATCATCTGATGTAGGTGAGTCCGACCTTTCCAGAGCGACCTCCCTTTTCCGAAGCATTAGCTCAAAGAGGAATTAAAATTGAAGATTGAAACCACGAGATTCGGGACTGTCACCTTAGGGGAAGAGAAGATTTTAAATATGCCCTTCGGTATGTTGGGATTTCCAGACAAACAGCGTTTTGTAATGCTTCAACATAAAGAGAACTCCCCCTTCTTCTGGTACCAGTCAGTTAACGATCCGGCGCTTGCCTTTGTCATTATAAGTCCGTTCCTTTTTATGCCGGACTATGAGGTGGATATTGAGGATATTTTAACGGAAATGTCCTGGAATAAAAAGAGTAAAAATAATGGTTTGGAGTTGTACGTTGTTGTTAATATTCCGAAGGGTTCACCTGAAAAGATGACCGCAAACCTTATTGGCCCCATTTTAGTAAATAACAAGACCCGCCAGGCTGTGCAGATGGTCATATCCAAGAGCCCCTATATACATAATTTTCCTCTAATAATCCAAAATGAATAAGAAGTGGAAGATCGAAAAAAAGCAAATTTGCTCAAGAAGATCGATGAAATAAGAGATGCATTACTCGATTCAAATCTTTCCACGAAAAGCTTCGACGGGGGACTGGGGCTCCCCATGGCGCGAAAGATCATAGACGCCCATAATGGCCGCATTGAACTTGATGTTCAAGAAGGCCATGGAAATACAGTTAATTTCTATCTTCCGACATCACCAAACCCCGAACCCTGAACCTTTGAACCCGTGAACCCTGAACCCATTAACGGTTACATCTTGCTTTTCATAAAAGCGCTGTTTTGCTAATTTCCGTGGCGGTTTTTCTCGCTAAATAATTTCGTGTGTCCCAATATTTTCAGCGTCATGAAGTCTGACAGAAGGCTTCCTATAGTCTCAATCGTCTTTCTGAAAGGGGTATTTCTCACATGCCGCCACCTGGCATCTTCTGAGTAATGCTCTGGCATTTTTATGTTTGAAATTATAGGTAGCTTTAATTCTTTCAGATTTGTTGAGTGCACCCTTTGCCACGCATCACCAAATGGTAGAATGTCTGTCAGGTAGTCTAACACGACCTGGCCATTATCGAAGATGTTTGTGATCAACTTCCTTCCTTTATGAAAATTTCCAATGGTGGCGTCCGGGATTGCCTCAATGAGATTCCAGCCCGCAAAGATAAGGTCTTCACCCATGTGTATAAAACTCTGGCCCGCTCCCTGAATGAGGTCTCCAAAAATAGCTTCTTTCATACCGGAGAAAAAAAAGCCTATTCGTTCTACAAATCCCTGGGGCTCCTTTTCACCATCCGGACGCCACATGCCAAAACTCAGCGCACTACCCACGCCTTTAAAAAAATCAACAACAGAACCAATAAGTCCCCTTTGCCCGGCTTCCTGGATCTGGTTGTTTTTATCCCGGTATCGTATCTTGGAACCGAAAAAGAGATCCTTAAAGAAATTTTTTACATTACTGAAAGCATCTGAAATATCCTTTCCTACCCTCCCCCAAAAGGACTCCTGAGCCTTGGGATGGGGGACGACCTTTTTCTGTTCCAGATAATAATGATCACCACCGGGGTTACTGAGAAGCTGATCGTCCTTGTACTTTGAAAGGTCACTTATTTTGCCAGGCTCAACATATTGATTTTCCACTTTTTTATAAGCCGCACTAACATCCCTGCCGGATGCAATATTTGATGCAAATTTTTGGGGTGTGTCAGGCGGGAGCAAAGTGAACTTCGGGGTTGTTGTTATCGAAACATCATTGACATGGGTCGAAAGATTTCCTTCTAAGACAGCTTGAAAATTCACCTCATTATTATGAGCCATTTTTGCTGCATTTGTATGGTTATTTATATGGCTTATAGAAGAGATATCTTGCAGTTGCATAAATCTGTCCTTTAAAAAGTCAGTAACCGTTCACAGGTTCTGGGTTCAACGTTCAGGGTTGAAACCGTGAACCCTGAACCGTGAACCTGACAACCTGAGGAGTTACTTTTCTCGTAAATACGCATCCCAAATGCAGTCCAGGGACGAGAATGCAACCCGCCGGCGGGCAAGCCTTGAACCTCTGAACCCTTGAACGCCTACAAAAGTCAGGAAACATCTGTTTTCGTCATTCCCGCGTAGGCGGGAATCCAGGAAAATCAAACACTTCTGGACTCCCGCCTCCGCGGGAGTGACGGGTTTGGAGACTTTTTACGAGACCATCATTCATTCTTATTAACTGCAAAAAATGCAAGATAGGTGCCACATTATATTTTATGCTTTCTCGATAAAATCTTCTTTAATTACGGTATATTACCCGGTCAACCGCTTTCATCGCTTAAGAGGATGGTAATGATCATAGGAAAAATTTTCCCCTTATACTTTTTGGGGTTGTCTAACAGCGCGGCTTCGCCTGCCTGTGCGCCCACGTACGCAGACAGGCCGCCTGAAAAAAGGAAATTCCTGCTATACGCAGCCTGACAATATGAAATCTGAAGCCTCCCAGAGTTTTTTCTAATCTATTGAGCCAAAAATGCCGATAAGGAACATAAGGGCTTTGTCCCAATTGGCCTCCGGCCCCGCTTCCAGCCCGTAGAGCTTCCAGGCCGGAGGGTAGTGCCTACGCCCCGTAGGGAGCGAAGCTAAGTTCTTCCGGTGATTCTGGCCCGGTAAAGG
>JAFDAP010000276.1 GCA_019313765.1 Deltaproteobacteria bacterium
CTTTGAAAAGATCAGTGATGAACGGGGAGCGGTGTATGTGGAAAGGGAGATTGAAGGGGGTTTCAGGTCTGCGCTTGAACTGGATCTGCCCGCAGTCCTGACCGTCCAGACCGGCATCAACAAACCGCGTTATCCCACGTTGTCGAATCTCTTACGCGCCAAAAAGCAGAAAGCACTGGTTGTAGAATCGCACATCCTTGGAGCGACAGAAGATCGAGAAAGGGTTGTTCGGGCCTGTTATCCCGGCAAATCGAGGGCCGGTCTGATGCTGGAAGGCAGCGGGAAAGATAAGGCTGTGCGTCTACTTGAGATCCTTGAAAAAGAGGCACTGATTTAAGTGCCTAAAATGCCTAAAGTTTGAAGTGTCTAAAGTTAAGGAACTTCGTGTCTTTGAATAATGGATGGTTTTTACGTGAGGCGAGAATTACTTATGGCCAAGTAATTACTCAACCGGTAGAACCTTATTATGGTACCATTATTTGAGGTAGTGGTTCAGGCCGATCAATAAATGACAAAACGTTTAACATTATGAATCAAGCAATTGTGATAATAGCGGAATGCCGTGGTGGAAAACCCTCTCCGGGTACCTACGAACTGATGACCCTTGCCGAAAAAATCAGACAGGCGAAGCCTTTGCCGGTAAAAGCAATTGTGCTGGGTGACGAAGTTGAAAAGACCTCTCAAGAAATTGCGGAAGCCACGGGAGCTTCTGTCCTGGGCATACAGAGCCCCCACCTGAAATACTACAGCGGCGAGCTCTACAAAGACCTCCTTCATCAATGTCTGCCGGAAATGAATCCGGCTTTTGTCCTGGTTTCACAGACGACACAGGGGATGGATTTTGCGCCCGGTCTTGCGGTTCGTCTCGGGGCAAGCTCCATTACCGGGGTAAACGGGATGTCGTAGGATGGAAATAATATCTGTTTTTCCCGGGACGCATATAATGGAAAGATTGTCCTGGAGATGCTCCCATTGATGAAAACGACGGTTTTTACTGTACAGCCGGGGGCCTTCAAGTCCATGGAGCCCGAAACCACCGCAACCCCCGGACCTGTGGAGATACGTCTATCCACGACCGAATCAAGGAATACAAAATCCCTTGGAATCATCAGGGGTGAACAGAAAGATACCGGCCTGGCCGAAGCAGATGTTCTTGTGGCCGCCGGCAGGGGAATCGGCAGCAAAGAAAATGTGGCGCTCATAGAACAACTGGCCGCATTATTTCCCAGGTCTTCCGTGGCAGGATCCAGACCCGTGTGCGATTCGGGGTGGCTGGAATACAAAAAACAGGTTGGGCTTACAGGTGCGACGGTATCTCCCGGTCTTTATGTCGCCTGCGGCATTTCCGGTGCCATGGCGCACAGGGTCGGTATGCAGGGTTCCGGGTTCATCGTTGCCATCTCCACGGACCCCAATGCCGCCATTTTCAACATTGCGGATGTGTGTATTTGTGAAGATCTGACCACATTTATCCCTCTGTTTATGGAAGAGTGCAAGAGGAAGAAAAGAGGCCCCCTCCCTGAACAGTCTAAATGATAGTTGATCTACCAGTTCTACTGGTGAGAATTGAAAAGGTTTTACCGTTTCCGTCGGAAATAGAAAACATTTGACAGGATTAACATGATATACATGATTGAAGGAGAAGGAGACAGGAGATGATTCAGGAGACCATGTCGAGGATGGAGCGATTTGAGGCCGCCGTGGCCGTGGAAAGACCGGACCGCGTGCCGGTCATGCCTTTGATAACGGCCTTTGCGCCGAGGTGCCAGGGGATAACGCAGGGCCAGGCCTGGCGGGACGTGGACACGGGTCTGAAGGCTATGATGGACACCTTTGAGGATCTGGGCGGATACGACAGACTGTACAAGCCCAATCTCTTCTGGCCCATGATCGGGGGCGTCTTCTGCGCGGCGCCGGTAAGGGTGCTGATTCCCGGAAGGCAGCTCGGTGAAGACGAATTAAATCAAATCGATGAAAGGGAGCTTTTTGCAAGGGAGGATTATGATAAGATCGCCTCCGTTGGCTGGAATGCCTTTTGGAAGGAACATTATCAGGTGATGAGCGGCGGCCGGCCCATGGAAAAGATAGCCTCTACCCAGAACCGGCTTCTCGAAGAGTATATAAGGGAGATTGAGATTTACCACGGCATGGATATCCATCCACTTTTCGGGGCGTACGTGGACTCCACCATCATGGCTTTTTCCATGTGCCGGACCCTTACCCAGTTTACCATGGACCTGTACGAGGTCCCGGGGAAGATAAAGGCAGCCATGGATGCCACTTGCGATGATCTTATTCAAAACGCCCTGGACGTGATCAAAAGGACCGGTATCCCTCTTGTATTCATCGTGCTGGAACGGGGATCGGGGTTCTATTATCGTACGGACATATTCGAGGAGTTTGAATGGCCTTATCTTCAACGTTATGTGGACACATTTCTTTCAGAGGGAATAACCCCGTGGTTTCATTTTGACACGGACTGGGGCATAAATCTTCCTTATCTTAAAGAGCTTCCAAAGGGAAAATGCGTGTGTGACCTCGATGGAATGACCGACATATTCAAGGCAAAAGAGATTCTGGGCGGGCACATGTGCATCAGCGGAGATGTCTCTGCAGCGCTTCTCAGTCTGGGGTCACCGGAAGATGTGGAGGAATACTGCCGGAGGTTGATTGACAAGGTGGGACGGGGCGGGGGCTTCATACTGACAACCGGGTGTGAATGCCCGGTGGATGCCAAGTTTGAAAACGTAAAGAAGATGATTGATGTGGCAAAGGAGTATCCGGGTAACTGGTAGTGAAAATTTCCTTTAAAGAAGCGGGGGCGTGAAGGGCCCAAAAGGATCTGGCAGGGCCCGAGCCCCATTTTTTATGTAAGGTGGCACTAAAAAGACGTAATGCCAATATGACAATGGGAGATGATGATGGAAGAGGAACTGAAAAGAGCCTTTCTTGGAATGAAACGGCAGGAGGCAATTGATCTGGTAAAGGCGGCCCTTGAATCGAACACGGACCCCTTAATGATCCTCGGTGTATGCAGGGAGGCCATGGAAGAGGTGGGGGAAAGATTTGAGACCGGCGAATTCTTTCTGAGCGAGCTTATCCACTCGGCTGAGGTCTTCAAGCAGGTCAGCGCAATCCTGGAGCCCGCCCTGATTTCCAGACGGGCCCCTGAGACCTCCGGGTCAGTTGTTTTCGGAACACCAAAGGGTGATATACATGACCTGGGGAAAAACATCGTGGTCACCATGATGCGGGCTCAGGGCTTTTTGGTTCATGATGTGGGAGTGGATGTGCCGCCTGAAAAACTGGTGGAAGAAGTACAGAGGACAGGGACTAACATACTTGCGCTTTCAGCTCTTATAACACCGGCATTCGTATCAATGAAGAAGGCTGTATCTCTTCTAAAGGAAAAGGGGCTGAGGGAAAAGACGTTTGTAATAATCGGTGGAGGTGTCACAACGGATTTAGCGAGAAAAGAGGTGGGGGCCGATGCACAGACCCTTGATCCCACTAAGGCGATCCGTCTCTGCAGACAATATCTGGAGGGAACTACTCTCTGAAGGGGAGCGCTAAAAATTCCCGTGCTGTTGACGGAGTGGACAGGGCCGATTATAGATGAAAATGAGGGGTATGCTGAACAATGTCTATCCCCTCCTGGATCAATTGTAAAACCCGGTTTTTGTATTTCGGAAATTTATAGCCTTCATAGCTTTGAGTGAACAAAAGCCCTCCCTGTTTTCCTCTCCAATAATTACCGGCATGATCAAAGCAGACCTTTGAGGTAACATTCAAGCCTTCAATCATTACCTCT
>JAFDAP010000277.1 GCA_019313765.1 Deltaproteobacteria bacterium
GTCAGAGAGCTTCGCATCAAGATACAGAATGAAATCCGTATAGCCAGCAGCGGCATAGTCGGATCAAACTTAAAATATCACACAATTTCAGACTGTTATGCAAATATCTAACCGGAATTTACTGATTTCGAATAGGCTAAAATTTAAAAAACCTATAAAAGGAGAATGGGAAAATCATGAAAATCTTCGGGTATACTGCAGTAGTTTGGAAAGAAGCGGAAGGATATGTATCCAAGTGCCCTGAACTTGGAGTTGCCAGTTGTGGTGATTCTTTTGGTGATGCCGTTAATAATTTGCGAGAAGCAGTCCAATTATACCTGGAAAATGCAAAAGAATTGAATATTATTGAGGACTTGGAAGAAAGCTTAACCTCGAAAGAGAAATTTACCGCTCATTTTGAAGCTACACTTCCATGACAAGATTTCCAATCATCTCATCAAAAGAAATTGTTAAGGCACTCAGGGCTGCTGGCTTTGAGAATGCTCCTAAGAGAGGAAAAGGCAGCCATATCGCAATGATGAAAAGGGATCACGATAGAACAAGATTGGTCATAATACCGGATAGAAAAAACATCCCCAGAGGGACACTCCGTGCTATTTTGGATCAGGCCGGGCTCACGCGCGAAGAACTTCAAAATCTCCTTAAAATATAATACTCAATAATTTAGGCTCTGCCCCATGCTCTTTGCTCCGTGCTAAGGGATCAATCATCAATCGACAATCTTCAATCCTATGCGTCCCCTATGATGTTCCCTATTGCGTCGCTTTACAGACTATTTAGGTCATAGGGGTATGATGATTGAGCGAGCGTGCTATTTAGATCCCCTCCCGCCCAGGGGCGGGATTGAGGTTTGTCAGTTTCGTCTGGAAACTGACAAAAAAAGCAAAAAATCCAGTGAATCCTGTTAATCCTGTCATAAATAAAGCCCTTCGCGCCTTCGGGGTTCAAATTGTAATAGAAATATGAAACAACGTCCTCTATTATGTCAACAGCAACATGAGTCAACAGCAGACCCCTTTATCTTTGTATTCTGTATTCCCCTGTTGAGTTGGGAAAGAGGTATGTCAAATTCAATTTTTTCTTGCCTGCCCGCCGTCTTTTTGGAGGGACAGGAGCAATATAGGATGTCTCCATTATTACACATAATCAATAGTTAAGGTTTGACCCCCTTCATTTACTGACCCCGTTTACTGGCGACTGTGTTTAGGTTTTGAATACCGAACAAAAAAAAGTATACCGTTCCATGACGCCGGAACAGAAGATCCTGGCGGCGCTCAGTTTATATCATTCCGCAAGACAGCTCAAGGCCGCGGCCCTGAGACAGGAATATCGAGACTGGAGTGAGGCCAGAATACAGGAAGAGGTAAGGGAAATTTTTCTCAATGCAGGAGATTAACGTATTCAACATATTTGTAAGTCGTTTCAATTCTCTTGGAATGACTTACATGGTGACCGGCGCAGTCGCCAGCGTGACATACGGCGAACCACGGTTCACAAATGATATCGATCTTGTTCTCGATATGGGTGGAGGGAGCACTGAGGACCTAATTGAGGCATTCCCCTCAAGCGAATTTTACTGTCCACCTGCCGAGATCATACATGAAGAAATGAGGCGTACAAAAGGAGGCCACTTTAACATCATTCATCAGGAGACCGGATTCAAAGCAGATGTCTATCTAATCGGAGATGAAAAGATTCACAGATGGGCAATGGGACGGCGCAGACGGATAATTATGGAGGGTGAGCCTTTCTGGCTGGCGCCGCCCGAGTATGTAATCCTTCGGAAACTTGAATACTACAAAGAGGGAGGATCTGAAAAGCACCTGAGAGATATTCGAGGAATTCTTCAGCTTTCAGCGGATCAACTGGACATGGAAGAGATAAAAAGATGGGTTGAAGAATACGGACTGGAATCCGAATGGAAAGCCGCGAAGGAATGCGAGACCAGTGAAAGGTAAATTTAAAAGCTAGAGGGAAATCCCTCCCCGTGATCTTAGAATTATTAGAAAGGATTTACAGGCCCGCCCTGTCGCGATATGATAAGGTCTTAGATTGGGCTATTGGTTTTCTTAGAAACTCAGTGATAAGTAATATGTTGTCCATACCAGGTCTGGGCTAGGAATTAACAGGATTGACCGGCCATCTCCCTTGCAGGGAGAGGTTTTATGCGCTGGTTGCAGCCATCCTGGTTCGGTCTTAGGGGTATGCTGGTTGAGCAAGCGTGTTATTCAGCTTCCCCCCGCTCCGACCCGGAAAAAGAATAAATTCTTAGC
This sequence comes from Deltaproteobacteria bacterium, assembly GCA_019313765.1. GTDB lineage: Bacteria > Desulfobacterota > DSM-4660 > Desulfatiglandales > Desulfatiglandaceae > JAIOSR01. The sequence continues at coordinate 2,274 of JAFDAP010000277.1, forward strand.
GTCCTTCGCGTCTTTGTTTACCCCGCCGCCCCGTTCAATGCTAACAGTTAAGGAGGTGATCGAAATGCCTAACGCTTTAAAAGAGATGGATAGAGTCGACTTGATCAACATAGAACGCCTATCTCATATAATAAGAGGACTCAGTGCTGTAGAATTTGAGACGTTGGAGATACTTTTAGACAAGGATGCCTCTAATACCATCACTGAATCCCTCAAGGAACTGGAACGGGGGACAAGGATTCCAATTGATGAGTGGTAAACGGTATCAAATCTTCATGGCTCCTTCAGCTCATAGAAGATACAAGAAGTTTGACCTACTCCTGAAGAAGAGGATTAAGGTTGAGGCAAATAAACTCTCGGAGGATCCTCACCGTCATGAGGAGCTTAAAGGCCCATTAAAAGGTATCAGGTCTTATCACTTCGACTATCGCAAGACTCAGTATCGGATCGCTTACCGAATCCTTGAAAACAAGAAGGAACTTGAGGTTGTTTTAGTAAAATCAAGAGAGAGTTTCTATCAAACCTTAAGACGAATCATAAAGTCGAATTGAAAACTTGTTTCCCCTATATCCAAAAAATGGCATCCCAATGACATTCTGCTCATTCCATGAAAAATTCAAAGGCCTCATTCTGTGAGTTATTTAGTTATTTACCAGCGTCCCGCTTGACAAAGAAAAAATGTGTATCAATATCTTCAATAAAGTGATAAAGTGAGAACATCCGTCATTACAGTGATTAAAGCTAAAAAGAGGTGAAGATATGTCCGGAAAACCTTTATTCGTGCGTGCTGAGTGGGACGAAGTTGCACGTGTCTGGGTAGCAACCAGTGACGATGTGCCAGGCTTGGCTACCGAAGAGGATAATTTAGAGAAATTAATCGGAAAGCTGAAAGTAATGATTCCCGAACTTCTTGATGCTAATGAAGTGAAAGGGGAACGGGAGGTGCCTTTCGAGCTCTTGACCCGGCGCTTTGAGATTGCGCATCGCACGAGTTGCTGATGCCCTCTTTCACACCGAAGTTGAAGCAATTCTTGCGGGATGCTGGATGCTCTTTTGAGCGCCAAGGTAAGGGCGATCACGAGATCTGGTTTAGCCCAATAACCGGCATCAGATTTGTGGTTGACAATTCAATCAAGTCCCGTCATACGGCCAACGCTGTTCTCAAGCAAGCAGGACTTCCAAAGAAGTTCTGACCATTGCTCCAAAATGTCATAACATCTTAGAATATTTACGATAAAGTCATAAGGTAACAACGCTTTACTAAAGCGGGTCAGACCCCCAAGGAACTCAATATCTTCAATAAAGTGATAAAGTGAGAACGTCCCCCTAACGCCACATTAACAATTTTTCCAAATAACCTCTGTGCCCCCTGTGTGCTCTGCGTGAGACATCCTTTATGTTTGTCAATATTCAACCATCAATCCTATGCGTCTCCCATTATTACAGATGGTCAAAACAGCAACATAAGTCAAGAGCAGACCCCTTTTTCATTTTTGACAATCGGGAATTTCTGTGGGATTTAAACA
>JAFDAP010000278.1 GCA_019313765.1 Deltaproteobacteria bacterium
TCCTTCTCTCGGATGAGATTTAATGGTATCCCAAAACTCAACAGACCCCTCCGATACAACTTTTACCGGTCCTGTAAAAAATAACTTGACAGATTTGATAAGTATGGCTAAATAAATGTCTTCAATTTGAAGCTGGAATAAAACTCTGCACAAGGGCGTGCGAAGGGTTTTGAATTAAGAAGAGACAAAGGCGTCTAAATCCCGTCTAGGGAAGACGCTTTTTTTTTGCCAAATCACAACAAGGAGGACAAGACATTGAATTTACAAAGACCCAATGCTAATGAAGCGCTTCAAACCAAGAATCGTTCCAGAGATGTTGCCCCCCAGTCCGGTATATGCAGCAGGTGTATTGACGGGTGCAAGGGGAACTGCGACATGTTCAGGGCCACTTTCCGTGGCAGGGAACTCCTCTACCCTGAACCGTTCGGCAGTGTAACCGCGGGTGCGGATAAGGACTATCCCATTGATTATTCGCATTTGAATATTATGGGGTATGCACTTGGAGCAAAGGGGGTGGACGCGGACCCGGACAAGGCAACTTTTCCCGCGGTCAATACGGAAACGTCTTTTGGCGTAACCGAAAAGGTGAAAATGAAGGTACCCATATTCACAGGCGCCCTCGGCAGCACGGATATTGCGCGAAGGAACTGGGAGCATTTTGCAATAGGGGCCGCCATAAGCGGCATCACCCTTGTTTGCGGCGAAAATGTATGCGGTATTGATCCCGAGCTGGAGTTAGACAGCAATGGCATGGTAAAAAAATCCCCGGAGATGGACCGCCGCATAAGAGAATATCGGCGCTACCACGAAGGTTATGGGGATATTCTTGTGCAGATGAACGTGGAGGATACCCGCAACGGCGTAGCCGAATACGTCATAGATAAACTCGGAGTAGAGACAATTGAATTGAAATGGGGCCAGGGCGCCAAGTGTATCGGTGGAGAGATCAAGGTGAACTCTTTAGACCGGGCCATTGAGCTGAAAAGGAGAGGATATATCGTGACCCCGGACCCCGAGGATCCTGCTTTCCAGGCAGCTTTCAAGGCAGGTCCCCTGAAACAATTCGAGCGCCATTCCCGTCTTGGATTCATTGATCAGGAAGGCTTCATGAGCGAAGTGGAAAGGATACGCAAATTAGGCGCAAAACGCATAACGCTTAAGACAGGCGCTTATCCCATGAGGGAACTGGCCATGGCTATACGCTGGTCCAGCGACGCCAAAATCGATCTTTTGACCATAGACGGTGCGCCGGGCGGCACGGGCATGAGTCCATGGAGGATGATGAACGAGTGGGGCATCCCCTCCATCTATCTGCATTCCATGGCATATGAATTGTGTGATCGTTTAGCCAAGAGGGGACTGTGGGTCCCGGATATAGCCTTTGCAGGCGGTTTTTCTTCAGAGGACCATGTCTTTAAGGCCTTAGCCCTGGGTGCCCCTTACTGCAAGGCCGTTTGCATGGGCCGGGCCCTGATGATTCCGGGCATGGTTGGTAAGAATACTGAAAGATGGCTGAGAGGCGAACAAGGCGGGCTCCCGGCCACAGTTTCAAGATTTGGCTCTACAAAAGAGGAAATCTTCATGAATTACGAAGTCCTGAAGGAGAAGTACGGCTCTGAAGCAGACAATCTTCCTTTGGGCGCTGTGGGTTTATTCAGCGCTACGGATAAAATCAAGGTAGGACTCCAGCAATTAATGGCCGGGTCCAGGAACTGGGAAGTTCAATATATCAGCAGGAAGGATATCTTCTCCCTTACCGAAGAATGTGCTAAAGTTACGGACATTCCGTATGTAATGGACGCATACAGGGAAGAGGCTCTCGGGATAATAGATTCCTGATGTCTTGCAGTTAAGTGATCTCGAACACCAGGGGCGGTTTGCAAGCCGCCCATTTTTTTAAGAACAAGGCCGGGACTTGATGTCTGCCAGGCTTATTTCACAAAACCCAACGGCCAAAGAATTTTATATTTGAAATGATCAATTCTTCTCCCACTGACCAACTTCCTGATAGGGCTATTCCAGGCGGAGGCAATAAGGTCTTGCAAAACAGTGACCTCCCGATGGAATTCTATGCCCGATTCAAGGTTTACCATGAACTGATGTCAATAAAGGTGAGGGAGGTCCTGCTGGTTTCCAGTCCCTATGATGCCTTTATAATGGAGGAGGATGGGAGTCTCGCATCAAGGATCATAAATGAGTATAGCGGGTTGAATCTTAGTCATCCGCCCAGGGTGACCCGGACCTCTTCGGCATATGATGCCTTGGCCCTTTTGAATATGAGAAAATTCGATATGGTCCTTACCACCCCGCATCTTGCGGAAATGGATGCATTTTCTTTGGGTTTGAAGGTAAAAAAAATAAACCCGGGTATTCCTGTTATCTTGTTGGCTCACAGCCCGAGGGGTATCTATCCGCTTCCTGAGAATAAAAATTGCGAAGGTATTGACAAGGTTTTTATCTGGTCAGGCAATTCTGATCTCCTTCTGGCCATGGTCAAAAACGCTGAAGACCACCTCAATGTAGATGCCGACACTCAAAAGGCAATGGTCCGAGTCCTGATCCTGGTTGAGGATTCCCCGGTTTATTACTCGTCTTTTCTGCCGCTTATCTATAAAGAGATCGTAAGACAGACCCAGGCAGTGCTCAAAACCGGGCTCAACGAAGAGCACAGGCTGATCACAATGCGTGCAAGGCCCAAGATACTTCTGGCCACAAGCTATGAGGAAGCAATGGAGCTTTACCAGAGGTTTCGTTCCTTCCTGTTTGGCATTATTTCAGATGCCCGTTTACCAAAAGGCAATGAATTATACAATGATGCGGGATTTCTTCTGCTTTCCCGGATCAAGAAGGAAGTCCCTGATGTTCCGCTTCTCCTTTTGAGTTCGCAACCAAAAAACAGGGAAAAGGCGAATCAAATTCCCGCCGTATTTCTTGATAAGAACTCGCCACACCTTCTTTCAGAGATACACGATTTTTTCCTGAACCACCTCGGTTTTGGAGATTTCGTATTCCGCATGCCGGACAGGTCAGAAATTGACCGGGCTTCCGATCTTCGCGCCCTTGAAACCAAGCTTTCCCGGATACCGGATGAATCGCTTTGCTATCACGCAGAACACAATCATTTTTCCAACTGGATCATGGCCCGTTCCGAAATAGCCCTTGCCTCAAAATTCCGCGAGGTCCAGGCATCTGAATTCCAAAATGCCGATGAGATGCGGCAGTATATTATTTCCAACATCCGTGCCCTGCGCAAATTGCGTCAAAAAGGTGTTGTTGCCCGGTTCAAGGCCGATAATTTTGATCCATACATTATGGATTTTCTTAAGATCGGTGAAGGCTCCTTAGGGGGTAAGGCACGGGGCCTGGCCTTTATGTCCGCGGTTCTTGAACAGAACCAGGAGCTTAACGAGAAATATCCGGAAATCAAGATTAGAATACCCAAGACCTTGGTGATTTGTACTGACGGGTTTGAATCCTTTGTGACCCGGAACAACCTTCAAGGCTTTGCCAGGGAAGGCTTCACTGATGAAGAAGTTACGGAAGCCTTTTTAAAAGCAGACATGCCGGCACGGCTGGTAAAAGACCTGGAAGCCTTTGTTGCTCAGGTCAGGATACCCCTGTCCGTCCGGTCTTCAAGCCTGCTGGAAGATGCCCAGTTCCAGCCATATGCCGGGCTTTATCAGACTTACATGATTCCCAACAATAATCCCGACCCATCCGTTCGACTTGAGCATCTCATCACCGCCATCAAATTAGTCTACGCGTCAACCTACTACGAAAGTCCCAAGGCATTTT
>JAFDAP010000279.1 GCA_019313765.1 Deltaproteobacteria bacterium
AAAATCCAAGGCAGAGCCATCTAGCTCTGACCCCCGCGTAGCGGGATCTTCGACGGTCCCAGCCTCCGGCCCATAGGGCCTACGGCCCGGAGGGAGGACCAGGTTTTCAATGGAAAAATTAATCGGTATCCTGAGGAGATAACGTGACCGGAAATTCACCTTTTGTTCACCTTCATGTGCATACCGAATACAGTCTTTTGGACGGGGCCATTCGGATTGATAAGATGCTTGCCAAGTGCAGGCGCCTTGGAATGAATGCCGTGGCTATAACGGACCATGGCAATATGTTCGGGGCGGTCCAGTTTTACAAGGAGGCTGAAAGGGCCGGCATAAAGCCGATCATCGGGTGTGAAATATATGTGGCACCCGGGGACCGGCGCGTCCGGTCTCCGTCGGCCGACGGGGGACCAAATGCCCACCACCTGATCCTTCTGGTCATGAACGGGGAAGGATACAAGAACCTGAGCAAGCTGGTAACGTTAGGCCACCTGGAAGGATTCTATTATCATCCCCGTGTGGATATGGAACTCCTCAAGGAGTATAATGCCGGGCTCATTGTCCTGTCCGCCTGCCTCAAAGGGATTGTCCCCTATAATATAAATATCGGGAGGATTGACACGGCTAAGGAAAAGGCAAGAGAACTGGCCGCTATTTTTGATAATGACCGGTTCTACTTCGAGGTGCAGGCCAATAACCTGCGCGACCAGATCAGTGTGAACAAGACCATCAAGGAATTTTCCCGGGAACTGTCCATCCCGATGGTGGCCACAAATGACTGCCACTACCTGGACCAGGAAGATGCAGAGGCACACGATGTGCTCCTCTGTATCCAGACAGGCAAATCCGTTGATGATGAGAAACGGCTAAGGTTCTCATCAAATGAATTCTATTTCAAATCACGCTCTGAAATGGAACAGGCACTTCCGGGTTTTGATGATGCCATTTCAAACACCTCCCTGGTGGCCGACCTTTGCAACTATGAAATGGAATTCGGTCATTACAAATACCCGGTATTCCAGGTTCAGGGAAATAAGGACCTGAACGACATGCTGACCGAAGCCGCCGGGACCGGGCTCAGCAAAAGACTCGCGCAGATGGAAGAGGAAGGGGGTCCTCTTTCCGAAGAGGTCATCAGCCAATACAAAGAAAGACTCGATTTTGAGCTTGAGACTATAGGGAAAATGGGTTTTGCCGGATACTTCCTTATAGTGGCCGATTTTATTGAACATGCCCGCAGCCGTGATATCCCTGTAGGTCCCGGACGCGGATCAGCCGCCGGCTCTTTAGTAGCCTATTCCTTGGCCATTACCAATATAGACCCCATTAAATACGGCCTGCTTTTTGAAAGATTTCTGAATCCTGCACGTATCAGCATGCCCGATATAGATATTGACTTCTGCATGGAGGGCAGGGACGAGGTTATCCATTATGTGGCCGAAAAATATGGCCGGGAAAACGTAGGCCAGATCATTACTTTCGGGAGTATGAAGGCGAGGGGCGTGATAAGGGACGTGGGCCGCAGCCTGGATATACCTATTAGGGAAGTGGATCGTATTGCCAAATTAGTCCCTGAAGGACCCGGGGTCAAACTGCAATGGGCCATTCAAGAAGAACCGGAATTGGAAAAGCTTGAAAAGGGAGACGGACCTGCAAAAAAACTCTTGAAAATATCCCGTTCCTTAGAGGGCCTGGCCCGGCATGCATCCACCCACGCATGCGGGGTTGTAATTGCAGACAAACCGCTTGTGGAGTATCTGCCTCTTTTCAAGGGTGCCAGAGACGAGATCATGACCCAGTATACCATGGACCGGATCGAACAATTGGGTCTCATCAAATTTGATTTTTTGGGGCTTAAGACCCTGACCGTGATTAAACATGCACTGAGATTGATCGAAGAAACTACCGGTGATAAATGGGATATCGATAAAATTCCCTTAGACGATGAGGCTACCTATCGGCTCATAAGCGAAGGAAGGACAACCGGCGTGTTCCAGTTGGAGAGTTCGGGCATGAAAGAACTCTTAAGAAAGCTCAGACCGGAGGTCTTTGAGGACGTGATTGCCCTTGTTGCCCTTTACCGGCCGGGTCCCTTGGGCAGCAACATGGTTGATGACTTCATTAATGGAAAGCATGGTAATGGCAAGATCAATTATTTTCTTCCCCAGCTTGAACCCATTTTAAAGGAAACATATGGTGTCATACTGTACCAGGAACAGGTCATGAAGAGTGCCCAGATTCTGGCAAACTATACCATGGCCGAGGCCGATGAACTCAGGAAGGCCGTTGGAAAAAAGAAGCCTGAGGTTTTGGCAAGACACAGGGCGCGTTTCATTGAAGGGGCCACGGAAAACGGCGTTGAGCCGAAAATGGCCGAGAGGATCTTTGAGCTGATTGATAAATTCGGGGGATACGGTTTCAACAAGTCCCATTCCGCGGCCTATGCAATGATCGCTTATCAGACTGCGTATCTGAAGGCCCATTATCCTGTGCAGTTCATGGCCGCCCTTTTGACACAGGACATGGGTAACCAGGACAAAACCATCAAAAATATCGCCGAATGCAGGGACATGGGCATTCGGATTCTGCCTCCGGATATCAATGAAAGCCGGGCCGACTTTTCTGTAGTGGGTGACAAAATGCGTTTTGGTCTGGCGGCCGTGAAGAATGTCGGAATAAAGGCCGTGGAGTCTATCATTGAGGAACGGGAAGAACACGGGCCTTTTCGAGACCTGGTTGAATTCACAGGGAGGATAGAGGGGGCCAAGGTTAATCGCAGGGTTATCGAAGGCCTGATCCAGTGCGGGGCCCTTGATTTTACGGGCGTCTACAGATCGAGGCTTTTTGCGGCCGTAGATGATGCGCTCAAGATATCCGGCGCCAACCATGACCCTAATCAGTTGAATATGTTTGGATCTTTGGACTTAAAAAATGGTAGTTTGAATGGTCTCTTTGATCTTCCGGATATTGATGAATGGAATGAAAAGGAAAAGTTGAGGAAAGAAAAGGAAGCCCTTGGCTTCTATATTACCGGACACCCTCTGGCCTGGTATAGTAAGGAGATAGAACGGTTTGCCACCTGCCCCGTACAGGACCTTCCTGCACAGAAGGACAAAAGCGTTGTCAAAATAGCCTGCGTTGTGGAACACTTGAAGATGAAGCGGACCAGGAAGGGAGACAAGATGGCCATACTTTCCGTAGAAGACCTCACAGGGTCAACGGAAGCGGTCATATTCCCCGATGTTTTCAACAGAACCGCACCTATTCTCAAAGGGGATGAACCTCTACTCATCACCGGCAGCGCTGAAATCGGTGACAGCACTGCCAAGATCATTGCCCAGGAAATCGTCACCTTGGATTCAATCAGGCAGAAAGCCATTAAGGCCATTGAACTGAATATCATCGAGGAAGGCGTATCAAAAGAGCTCTTGGAGGACCTGCAGGATATCGCGTTCAAATACCCCGGAGAGTGCAGGCTCGTCTTCAAGGTGCAAATGTCTAATGGAAAAGAAGTTGCTATTTTCGCTAACCCTCGCTTCAATGTGCTTCCTTCTCACGAACTCATGGCTGAAATTGAAGCCCTTATAGGAAACAAGGTTCATGAAGTGATTTCTGAAAATGCTCACATGTTTTGATTGTCTAAGGCGTGTTGTTTATGTAGTATTCAGACCTCGTAAAAACTGGTACTGTCAACTTTTTTGTGTAAATTTCTTGTCTGTTAATTCCTTGAAGAATGGCAGGTTCTTTCGCACTTTTCCTATAGGGCTTGTCCGCCAATGGACTTCCATCTTCAG
>JAFDAP010000280.1 GCA_019313765.1 Deltaproteobacteria bacterium
CTTAAACCCCACCCCACCCGTCTCTGTACCCGTCTGCAAATTGCCATTCTTAGGGGTCCGATTTCTCTTGACGTTATCCACCTTTGAAATTGTGCCCATATTGTGCCCACCGTGTTCAGTTTTCTCAAAAGAACCCTAACATTTCCTAACATAAACATCAAACAGAAGGGTTGTTATATTGGATATTTAGCTAATATCATTGCTTTTCTGAAAACTGCATGTTAGGACTTAAAATCCCTCGGAGCTTAGTCTCTGTACGAGTTCGATTCTCGTCCCAGGCACCAGAAGAACCAAGGGGTTAGGCATTATTAGCTAACCTCTTTTTTTATTCAAACACCATATTTTTCCGCTCTCCATTTAACAACAAACCCATGCAAAGGAACATAAACGCATGGAATGCAAACAATGCAAACATTTAAAATACATTGATTTAACACGGATTTTCAGCTTGCAGAGGCGACCCTGAAGGACGCAGGAAGTTTCGACTTCGAGGAGGTTGACAGATGGAATATTTGAATATGGTCAATATCGTGACCGGCGTTGTTGTGCTGTTGATGATCGGTTGTCTGATAAAACTCTTCACCGGTGATATCGGAAGCAACAAAACTTTCTATATCATCGCATTGATCGTCCTGGGCATCGGCCTGTATATGTGGAGAAGCGACTTCGCGGCCGAATTTATTTCTGACATTTTCGGAGTCGTGAAATAGCAAGCAATCATATTAGCAAGGGCGTTTCTCAACAGGGCTTAAGTACATGTTTGAGGATATTGTCCTAGTATTTTCAATTGGTTACATGTTAAAGATTTCTCGCGCAGTTTATTCCCGCCCCGGGGGCGGGGGCTCGAGATGACAAGAGGGAGACACGTTTTACGAGATCATAAAAACATCACAATCGACAAAATAAAAAGGAGGAACAACCAATGACTGAGAAGCAGTGGGATAGCCCACCGGAAATGCAGATCGATTCACAAAAGACGTATCGGACAAAAATTGAAACAAACAGGGGCGATATCGAGCTGGAACTCTATGCGGAATATGCGCCTAAAACGGTCAACAATTTTGTCTTTCTGGCAAAAGAGGGTTTCTATGATGGGGTGCCTTTTCATCGTGTGATAAGCGATTTTATGGTCCAGGGTGGTGATCCTACGGGTACGGGAAGAGGGGGCCCCGGTTATAAATTTGAGGACGAATTTGACGGGAATCCGCTTAGGCACGAGACTGGAGTGATCTCCATGGCGAACGCAGGGCCGAACACCAACGGGAGTCAGTTTTTTATTACGCATTCACCTCAGTCGCACCTGGATGGCATGCACACGGTGTTCGGCAAGGTGGTTGAAGGGCAGGATATTGTGAACGCCATTCAGCAAGGGGATAGTATGGTGAAGGTAATCGTGAGTGAGGGATGAGCGCGGAACGATTTTTACCAGGTTGTCGGATATGAATGAAAAACATGCAACTAAGATAGCAGAAGAACTGAATCTCGATCTTCACCAGGTAAAGGCCACGGCCCGGTTACTAAAAGGGGGGGACACGGTCCCTTTCATTGCCCGTTACAGGAAAGAGATTACCGATTCTCTGGATGAGGTAGCCATAACCGGGATTCGAGATAAAATGGCTCAGTTAGAGGCCCTGGACAACCGAAGGGAGAGCATCTTGAAATCACTCGAGGAACGGGAGCTGCTCACCGACGATCTGAAGGGGAAGGTTGTTTCCGCAGAGACCATGGCCACATTAGAGGATATCTATCTCCCGCACAGGCCCAAAAGACGTACTCGGGCCATTGCAGCCAGGGAAAAGGGGCTTGAACCATTAGCTGAAATCATCTTCGAGCAAAAGGACGAGGCTGATCCGGTAAAAGAGGCGGCAGCGTTTATTGACCCTGAAAAGGGGGTTGAAACAGCAGAGGATGCGCTTGCCGGCAGCCGGGACATAATAGCCGAGTGGATAAATGAAGATCAGGAGGCCCGCAAAAAAATGCGGGAACTCTATGTACAAAAAGGGGTCTTCTGCTCCAAAGTACTTCCAGGCAAAGAAGAAGGGGGGGCCAAGTTCAGGGATTATTTCGACTGGGAAGAGCCGGTGCCTGATGCACCATCTCACAGGATACTTGCAATGCGCCGGGGAGAAAAGGAGGGTTTCATCGATCTTCGAATAAGTCCACCCCAGGATAAGGCTCTGACGCTGCTGGAGACCATGTTTGTTAAGGGTGAAGGGGCAGCCTCGAAGGAGGTTAAGAAAGCGGTGCACGACTGCTACAAGAGGCTCCTTTCTGTTTCAATGGAAACAGACATCAGGCTTGAGACCAAAAAAGTCGCCGACAGGGAAGCAATCAAGATATTTACGGATAATCTCAGGGAACTTCTCCTTGAACCGCCCCTCGGCCAAAAAAGTGTCATGGCCATAGACCCGGGGATACGTACGGGCTGTAAGATTGCCTGTCTTGATCCCCAGGGTAAACTGCTAAAAACTGATACTATCTATCTTTTTCAGTCGGAAAACGCTAAATTATCCTCTGCAAAAACGGTAAGGGAATTATTTGACACATATAAAGTGGCGGCAATAGCAATAGGAAACGGCACCGGTGGAAGGGAAACCGAAGCCTTCATTAATGAACTTCCTTTTTCGAATGATATACCGGTGATAATGGTCAATGAGAGCGGTGCATCCGTCTATTCGGCCTCTGAAGCGGCAAGGGAGGAATTCCCGGATCTGGACGTGACCTATAGAGGGGCGGTATCCATTGGAAGGCGACTCATGGACCCCTTGGCTGAGTTGGTGAAAATCGATCCCAAATCCATTGGCGTAGGGCAGTATCAGCATGACGTGAACCCCCTGGGCCTCAAAAAAAGCCTGGATGACGTGGTCACGAGTTGCGTCAATGCCGTGGGCGTGGATGTCAATACAGCGAGTCAACAGCTTCTCACCTATGTCTCAGGTCTTGGAACACAGTTGGCCAAAAATATCGTAACATACCGGGATGAGAACGGATCCCTCTCCTCCAGGAAAGAACTTAAAAAGGTCCCTCGTCTTGGCCCCAAGGCCTTTGAGCAGGCAGCCGGTTTTCTTCGAATAAGGGGTGGGAATGACCCCCTTGATTCCAGCGCCGTCCATCCCGAATCCTATGGCATTGTGAAGGCCATGGCCAAGGATATCGGCTTGAAGGTAACCGACCTCCTTGAAAATGATGTTCTAAGGGAAAAAATTGATCTGAATAAATACGTGACAGACAAGGTGGGCATGCCCACCCTTACCGATATTCTTTCAGAACTTGCCAAACCCGGTCGCGATCCCCGGGACCGGTTCGAGGTTTTCAAATTCATGCAGGGAATTGAGAAGATTGACGATGTCCGACCCGGCATGAGCCTGCCCGGCGTGGTAATCAATGTCACTGCCTTTGGCGCTTTTGTTGACATAGGCGTTCATCAGGATGGGCTGGTCCATATCAGTCAATTGGCGAACCGGTTTATCAAGGACCCCAACGAAGTGGTAAAGGTACATCAGCATGTAACGGTTAAGGTCTTAGACGTAGACCTGGAAAGAAAGCGAATCTCTCTGTCCATGAAACAGGACACTTGATAGTCCCCTTATCTCATTAATGGATGGGCACTAATTGGCAACCCGGGAAAACCGGGAAAGAGACAACAGATCCTGAAAAGAAAAAAAAGTGGGGATGGGAACGTCAAGAGGGTGTCGAAGAATAGGGTAGGGGAGGTAGATGTTCATGCATTTTCCAGTATCCGGTGTTGATGTTTTTCCGGGAATCCCTTTGATCGTAGCAT
>JAFDAP010000281.1 GCA_019313765.1 Deltaproteobacteria bacterium
GCCCATCGAAGATCCCGTTACGCGGGGGAGGACCAGGTTTTCAAAGGAAAATAAATGAATAGCTTTGAAACCACTATATTGGGGATCATCCAGGGACTGACAGAGTTTCTGCCTGTAAGCAGTTCGGGTCATTTAGTGCTTTTTCAGAACATGCTTGGCTTCAAGGAACCCGAACTTTTATTGGACTGTTCACTGCACTTGGGGACCCTGCTGGCAGTATTGATCTATTTCCGTACTGACCTGAAAAACATGGTAATGGAGATATGGAAAGGGGACCTCAAAAATCAGCATGCTTCTCTTGCCTTGTGGGTCGTAGTAGGCTCGGTCCCCACCGCCGTTATCGGACTGGTCTTTAAAGCGCCTCTTGAAAGGCTCTTCGAATCCGTAACCATTGTGGGTGCCATGCTTATTGCCACTGGAATAATTGTGGCTTTGACCCGAATGATACCCGAAGGTTACGGGACCCGTACACGTGTAGGACTTTTAGCGGCCTTAGCCGTTGGCACGGCCCAGGGTCTTGCGATTATACCGGGTATATCCCGATCCGGGGCCACCATTGTATGCGCCCTGTTATTCGGTCTGAACAGGGACCTGGCAGGCCGTTTTTCTTTTCTTTTGTCCATACCCGCAATTATCGGGGCACTTGCGATCCAGATAGACCTCGATGCCCTGGAAAGGGTTGGCCTTGTGCCCCTTGGTTTCGGCTTTTTCTCCTCGGCCATTGTGGGACTTCTGGCCCTGAAACTCCTCATGGGCATTGTGAGGAAAGGGCATCTTTACTATTTTGCACCTTACTGCTGGGCCATCGGCCTTGTGGTCTTTTTTTCCTCCTTATGAAATCGAACAAAAAAAACAGGTCCCTGTTCGACTATCTAATTTTGTCCGCAAAGGGCTTTTGTATGGGCGCCTCTGACGTGGTGCCGGGTGTTTCAGGCGGGACCATGGCCTTTATCCTCGGTATTTACGAAGAATTGATCAACGCCATAAAGTCCTTTGATCTGAAAGGTCTTCAACTCCTCATGACCCTGAAGTTTCGGGCCTTGCTGAATCGCGTATCATGGCAGTTTCTCCTGGCAGTGGGTATAGGCATACTGACTGCTGTTTTTAGCCTTTCCAAAGGCCTTAGCTGGCTTCTCCACAATAAGCCGGTCCTCATCTGGTCATTTTTTTTAGGCTTGATCCTCGCCTCTGTATTGATTGTCAGCAGGCGTATTCAGGTTTGGCGTGCTCCTGTGTGGCTCTCATTAATTGGAGGCACTGCAGGGGCCTATTTTCTGGTAGGTCTTGTCCCGGTCTCCACCCCCAATGACCCCTGGTTTCTTTTCCTATGTGGCGCCATTGCCATTTGCGCCATGATCCTTCCGGGCATATCCGGGTCTTTCATATTGGTACTTCTCGGAAAATACCTGTATGTCCTTGAGGCGGTCAACAACCGGGATTTTCTTGTCCTTTTATTGGTGGCCTCAGGCGCCTGTGTGGGAATCGCCGCTTTTTCTCGGGTCTTAGGATGGCTTTTAAAGAATTACCATGACCTGATGGTGGCCCTGCTGACCGGACTCATGTTAGGGTCTTTGAGGAAGGTATGGCCATGGAAGGAAACGATAGAGAGCCGGATAGTGGGTGAAAAGGTCATTCCTCTTGTCCAGTCAAATGTCCTGCCCGAAGGGTTTGGCGGGGAAGTTGTAAGTGCCCTCTGCCTGATAGTCATGGGACTTCTTGCAGTTCTTTTATTGGACCGGATGGGAAACAGGGGCTAAAATGCCTTGAACTCACCCAAGCCCAATAGCTGGAATTGCAGCATGATACTTATGTCGTTATCTTCCTTTTCACCTACGAGCTTTACGCCCCAACACTGGCTCTTGTACTGCAGCCAGTAGCTGTTGGAGATGTTTTCACCGAGGTCCAGGTCCCTTTGCAGGGAACTCCCCACCGAGAAACCGTAAGCCAGATTCACATCGACCCAGGAATTCAAGCTCTCCTGGCCGTATTCCTGGTATTGATAATCCACACCATACGTGTCGGCCCTGCCTCCGGATCTCTCAACTGAGAGATTGAGAGCCAAATTACCTGATGCTATGTCGTGATCATAGTGATCCCATCGTGCACCACCGCTAAAGTCTAAAGCTGGAAAGGGCCTTAGGGTAAAATCAGCGGACAGTGGTCTGAAAGGCTCCCTTTTTCTTCCGGGATCCTCGTGACGCCGTTTCTCATCAATGTCATACTCCTGGCTCAGATTAAAGGTTGCCCATTGACGATAGGTCACATGACCTTTCTTGTTTTCCAACCTGGCATCAAAAAAATTTTCAAGGGAGAACGTGATGCTGTTTCTCTTGCCATCCACATCTACAGGCTCGAACCATGGGCTTTCATCTCCCTGACCATGAGGCACCCTGTAATTGTAACTCAGCGCCGGCCAGATTCTGTGCTTCAGTTTTTTTGCGTTTCGCCAGTCCAAATCATAGATTCGCTCGAGGTTGGTGGACACCCTGGCGCCTGTCTCGAATGCCTTTCGGCTGTGATGGGTACCATCGCCCCGATTATCATCAAACCACTGGCCATTGATGGTGTAACCGACCATGGGTTCAAATTCTATATATGGACCGAGCCACAGGGGAAAATTCAGTTGGGGAGAGAGGGAGAGCCGATTGCCCTTCACGCCCTCATCCCGCCACACATAATCGTAGTCTGATTCAAGGCTGAAATACACGGGAAGATTCATTACCTTTTCGGGAAGCAGGTTAAAATAGAGACTTCCCAGGGGCTGGGAGGTTTGGTCAACGGGAGGATTTTCGGGCCGTTGATAATAGCTTGAACCAGCCTGAAGGCTGTAGTTCTCAGCGTCACGGCTGAGCCTGAACGCGGATCTCCGCGTGGGCGAATACTTTTCTTCGAAAGGTCGTCCGAATTCCTCGGCCAGGTCCGGCCTTGCCTCAAAACCGAACAGACCTGTTTGAAATTCCTTCAGGTAGTCCTGATCACTCACAAAGTCCGCATCGAGCCGTGCCACCAATTCAAAAGGCAGGTCCTGGTCTGCCCTGCCCCTGAACCAGTAACGAGTGCTGTTGGTCCTTTTGTAGGGGCTTAGCTCAACTTCGTCGGGATTAGTCATATCCTTTTCTTTTTCCTTGTCAGAGAGAATATCGAATAGAAAATTACCCTTTGAATCCTCATCCGCAAGATAACGGAATTCAAGGCCCTGCATATACCCGCGTTTGCTCATATAGCGCTGGTAAAAGGTGGCATCGGTCTGATCGGAGATGGCCCAGAAAAACGGCACTTCAGCATCCGCCCCGTTGCGACTGGAATAACCCAATCTGGGAGGAAGCAGACCGGTCTGACGTTTGGTCTTGGCAGGGAAAATCATGTAAGGCATATATAAAACGGGCACATCGCGGACCCGGAATGCGGCGTGCTTTATTGTACCGTACCCCTCAATGGTAACTTCGACTTCCGATCCTGTAATGCTCCAGGCCGGGCTGTCACCATCGCAGGTCGTCAACTTGCAGCCCTTCAAGCGGTACGTGTCTCCATTTAATTTTTCTATGATCTCGCCGCTGATATAATAGTTGTTCCCGCTTAAAAAAAGGTGGCCATTGTCCATCCTTCCCGTTTTTGTCTTGAGATTAAAACTTCCCCGTTCGCCCGTAAGTATATCGTCTCCGGACTTCAGGCGAATATCTCCCAATGCCTCGACATCTCCCGAATCCACGTCATAGGTGGCCTTTTGTGCCTGAAGGAACTGGCCGTTTTTTGTAATGACCACATCCCCT
>JAFDAP010000282.1 GCA_019313765.1 Deltaproteobacteria bacterium
GGTCGATCCTTCCGCTAAAAAGTCGTCTTCGTCAAGGCCCACTGAATATTTGCAGCCGGCCTCAATGGCCTCCATTTTCATCAGGACGTTGGGCAGATAATCACATGACTTTATGTTGGCAAAGAACGATTTCTTGATCGGGATTCTGCTGGTAACAACAGGAATACCGTCTTCGTAATATTCGTCCGGCAAATCTCGAAAACGGATGACATTGACATACATATGGGATGAAGGGCACTCGAAGGGGCTTATTCCGAAACCGCCCGGCCCTCTTGAGAGTATGACCTTGATCAGGCAATCCCTCTCACCTCCAATAACCACCAGCTTCCCGATCAGTTCCCGAATACCCTCATAATCCGAAGGCAAATTCAATGAAATGGCCTTTGCCGAACGATCAAGACGCTGGAGATGCGCCTCCATCTGGTATATTTGGCCATTGACACACCGCATCACATCAAATACGCCATCACCCCTGTGAACGAGATGATCGTCAATGGGAATCATCATCAAGTCCGGATCAGTGGTAACGCCTTGCCACTGGCTGGAAAACATGGCCAGATAATCTTCACTCCAGGGCCTGTTTAGGTTGGTCGGATTCAAGAAGAAGTTTTTTTTGGTGATTGATCGGAGTTTCATGATCGGAGGCCGACTATTCCTTGACACACTTAATTGCTAAATCTATTATTAAAATCAATTGAGTGTAACCTTTTTTCGTAGCGCAGAGCTTTAGCTCTGCCATTTTGATGCAGGGCTAAAGCCCTGCGCTACGCAAGGTTACACTCAAATCTATTATAAAATCAATTTTGATTGAAAGCTAAACAATAAACTTCGAAAAATCAAATGAATTCTTGCCTTGCGAGCAACGACACCTGACCCATCTATCGAGAAAGGACAAACAACATGGCTGAAAATCAGTATCTCGTTGACGACTTTACCTTGAAAGACTCCTGGAGGATGTTCCGTTTCATGTCGGAATTCGTGGATGGCTTTGAAGTCATGCCGGAAAGCCACCCTGCCGTGACCATTTTTGGCTCCTCGCGGGCAAAACCGCAAAGTCCTTCCTATAAAACTACACTCACTATGGCACGTCTGTTGGTTGAGAATGGCTTCAATGTTATTTCCGGTGGGGGCCCCGGTGTCATGGAAGCCGCAAACAAAGGGGCCGCCGAGGCGGGCGGCAAATCGGTCGGGCTCCACATTCATCTCCCCGAAGAACAGAAAGCCAATGAATACGCCAATATCCGGCTCGAATTCAGATACTTCTTCATAAGGAAAGTCATGTTCGTGAAATACGCGGTGGCCTACATTATTATGCCGGGCGGATTCGGGACCCTTGACGAACTCTTCGAGGCCCTGACCCTGATTCAGACTAAAAGGATCAGGTCTTTCCCCGTGATCCTCATAGACTCCGGGTACTGGAAAGGTCTTCTGGACTGGTTCAGGAAAACACTTCTCAAGGAAAACACCATTTCAGACTCGGACCTGGAGATTTTCAGCGTGGTGGATACGCCTGAAGAAGCCATGGGTATAATAAAAAGACGAGTGATTGTCTAAGTTGCAAAAACAAGAAAATGACCTCATCAGATCAAGTGCCCTCGATTATGGCGCAACACTGACAACACCTCAGATTGATCTCATCAATATCTATCTGCACGAATTGTGGGAGTGGAATAAGAAGATAAACCTGACGGGTCTGACTTCCCGGAAAAGGATACTGAGAGAACTTCTCATAGACTCCCTCATACCATCTCCTTACCTGCCTGAAGAGGGGAACCTCCTTGACGTGGGTTCGGGCGCGGGCTTTCCTGCGATTCCCCTAAAAATATGCAGACCCCGGCTCAAAATGCATCTCATGGAGGTCAACTCCAAAAAGGTTAGTTTCCTTAAGCAGGTTATAAGAATCACTAATCTTGATGACATAGAGATCATAAGAGGCCGGATCGAAAAGGACGGGACCCTTTTGCGCTCTGAGGGCTATGATATCATTACGGCCAGGGCCCTTGCGGACCTGCCACAAACCTTGACATGGTGCGCCCCGCATCTTAAAACCGGGGGCCTGATTTTGAGTTTTCAGGGAAGTCAGGTTGAAAAGGCGCTCAAGGAGGGATCAGACGTCATCCACGAGCACGGACTCATCCTTTATAAAACCGTTCCCTACAGACTGCCGGGAAACGATGCAATAAGACACCTGCTGATTTTCAGGAAGGATAGATTGTGATGGGTTAACGAATTCCGATGAGCTGCGCCCGACGCGGTTATTGCCATTAAGCCCGCTCAGGCGGGCTCATCGAAAAAATACAGGATATGAAATCTTATTTCGTGTACTTGAAAGAGACATTTATCCTTGCGCGATAACTGGTTAACTTGCCATTATCAATGGTCACATCCAGTTTGGTGACTTCCGCGATCCTGAGATCCTTCAGGCTCTCCCCGGCGGTTTCCACTGCGGTTTTGGCCGCCTCCTCCCATGAGACATCACTTGTCCCGACCAGTTCAATAATCTTGTATGTGCTTCCAGCCATGTCCAGCCTCCTTTCTTATAAACCAGGTTATTGTTGAAGCCTCAACGCCTAAAAAACTCACCCCCTTTCTATTAAAGATATTTTTCACAATCTATATTAATTCGTAGTTTATCAAAACACTAAATACTTGGCAACATTTTATTGACAATATTTCTGAATTAGGCTATTTGTTTGTCGGTAATATCTTAGGCCTTTGCAAAGGTGAGTCGTTTTGCAAAGTTCTTAAACCATGACCGGTGTCCGCGATCGGATCTTCTGTTGCAGGTTTCGCCCTCACGAAACGTTTATCAGAAAGGCCCTTCACCAATGCGGATGAAAAGGGAAGACGGTGAAAATCCGTTGCACAATGGCCGGTGCTGTAATCCCGAACCCTGAAAATTTCAGAACTCCCGGCAATGTTCCGGTTAATTTCAATACCGGATAAAAAGTCACTTCCCGGCAATCATCAGGCACTCATAAATCTGAGTGCCTGATGATTGCCGGGTGGGAAGGCGAGCCGGGAGCGGGTAAGCCAGAAGACCTGCCGATCATGATGATGGATGGAGTTGCCATGGCCCCATTCGGCACACAGATGTCTGAGTGCCGAATGGGGCTTTTTTATGGAACATTTGTATGTAGGGGCATTCCTTGGCCTGCCCTTTCCAGGGCGCAGCAAGCAACGCTCCTACAAAAACATGTAAAGAATCCAGGCCCAGAGGACCTGGCTTTAGTTACATCCCATAGGGGTTAGACGGTTTTTGTTATTCGGTTGCGCGGCTTGTTTCGGCCTTCGTCGGTCGGTTGCGGGTTTTTTATCCGCCACCGTACTTTGGAGGATTTACCGAAAACCGCATTACGAAACCGATACGAGCGTCGCAACCGCAACCGTATGCCGTATAACATAGAGCCCCCTGAAATCATCAAGGCAAAGCCCACTGACTCTGACCCGGCCCGTAAGACCGGGGTTTCCGGGTTAAAATAAATGAAGGAGGAATAAAGATGTATGAACAAACCCTTAAACAGATTCAACCGATTTCAAAAGACTGGCTGAACAGGGCCGGGACACGCCTTGATAACCTGACAAAACCCAGGGGCAGTTTAGGTATGTTGGAAGAGATTGCAGCCCGGGTAGTTGCCATTCGGGAGGAGGAAAGACCTTCACTTGCAAAAAAAGAGGTCTTCGTATTTGTGGGGGACCACGACGTGGTCTCGGAAGGGGTCAGCGCCTATCCACAGGACGTGACCGGCTTAATGGTCAGA
>JAFDAP010000283.1 GCA_019313765.1 Deltaproteobacteria bacterium
CATTCTCGGTTAATGCCCCGGCAGGCCCACTTTGCCATCTCCCAGGTTTCCTCGTCGTTTACGTTTGCATTGTAGTAGGGCCAAAGGGAGCAGCGGGCCGGCTTGACCGGGTGGATTGCGCATCCCTTACCTCTTTGGTAAAATATGCAGAAATTGTCTTCCCCGGTTTTAACATAGATACGCCCGTTCCGCTCTTCACAAAACCGGGAGAGAAAATCGTCAGCGCTGATTTCCAGAAAGACGGCAATTCTTTTCTGTTCTTCTTCGTTCATAAAAATGCCGCCTTCTCCAAAGCAGCAATCCCCGCACATTTTACATTCGAATGCTTTCATCAAAAGTGCCTAAAGTGAGTCCCGCCTCAGGCGGGATGCCTAAAGTTAAAGGCGATACCAGGCATTGTCAAATAGTATCCATTTCCAGTGCCAAGGAGGGTAAACGGACTGTGCCTGTCCCGCCTGTCGAAGATGCTGCTCTGCGGTACCCCATGCAATGCCTTTTACTCTCATTTTTACTCTCATTTCTTTGAAAAAGAAAAAGAATATCTTGACATATGCTGGCTGTGATGTATTGTTTAGTTAAAAACGTATGCTTATAGGAGAATATCATGAGGACTACAATTAACATAAAAGATGATCTTATGGATGCACTCCTGGCCCTCACAAAGGCTAAGACTAAAACTAAGGCCGTTGAATTATCCATCAGGGAGTATATAGAAAAAAAATCCATTGAAGACCTTATCTCTCTCAGTGGTAAAATCAATATCGATTCAGACTGGCAAAAGGAAGAAGAGGCTGAACTGAATGAATACCGGGATCATAGTTGATACTTGTGTTTGGATTGAGTTTTTCCGCAAGCCAGAATCCAAACTCACACTCCACCTCAAGAGTCTTCTGCGGGAGCGTAAAGTGATAATGGTCGGTATGGTTATGGCCGAGATATTACAAGGCGTGAAAGCTCCAAAAGAGGCGACTCTCGTAAAACAAAACCTGGAAAAACTACCATACCTGGAAATTACGCGGAATATATGGGAAGCAGCCGGTGAAATATCGGCATCCCTCCGAGGCACAGGGATCACAATACCACTTTCCGATCTGATAATTGCGGGCGCAGCGCTTTCCGGAGACCATGAGATATTCACCATCGATCCACATTTCGAGAAGGTAGATGGACTAAGGCTTCACAAGTGGATTTGAGGTTGCCTTTGGCTTGACACACGAGACCGAATTGCCTATAGTTTGGCCTCAAAAAAGAGGCTTCTTATCACCACCTAATATCGGCAGAAATCTCGCTTCTATTTTACGACCCCCTAATCATCTTAATCGCATATAATATCGCTCTATTGTCACACCAAATGCAATCTGAACAGACTGCATACTTTGGTAAGTAATCCATAGGATATTGCTTTCCTTAAAACCATGAAATCATTGTAGCGCCATTTTAATTCAAAATAGAAATCCTGGTCCTCCGGGTCAGGTCAGAGACAAATGGCTCTGCCTGATAGGATTGCCCTGGAGTATTGGGGTGATGGAGTATTGGAGTGATGGAGTATTGGAGTATTGGAAAAACCATAAAATAGATAAGAGCAATAGCGATGCAAATAAAAAAGTTGCATGGATAAATGAAATCGACGAACTAACGAGTTCCCGTAAGTGGGGGAGGGTTAATTTTGTCCATTCTGATTTTAAACGTATCAACGACTGTGCATATTTCGATTACCAAAGGCAGCGGGTTTTTATCCGCACAAGCAAAACCATAAAAAAAAATACCCCAAAACCCCATGAGCGACATAATCGCAATCTCAGAGTCACCCAAAATAAAAGAATTGTAAGTCGAAAATGTCCCTTTTGTAAAAGTGATGATTTGATAAGAGACGTTAAGGGCCCTCACTGTGATGTTCAGCGCCCAAGAGTGAAAAGAGCTTTTGACCTGGTAATCACCCAAGCTGGGATCAAGAGGAAAGTTGTTGAGTGTAGATCGTCAATACATCGGTGCCAGCAATGTGGTGGGATTTTCGTTCCTGATCGCTATAAAAGATTGGATATGCACTTTCACGGACTTAAAAGTTGGGTTATCTACCAGCATATAGCGTACAGAACCAGTTTCAGTAATCTTGAAATGATGTGCAAAGAGTTTTTCGGTTTATATGTTTATCGCAATCAACTTCACGCAATGAAGTCTCTAATGGCTGGTTATTACAGGTCAACATACCAAAAGTTGCTCAAAAAAGCGTTATCCGGGGCTGCTATGCATATTGATGAAACAGAGGTGAATCTGAAAAGCGGCAAAGGATATATTTGGGTATTCACGAGTATCGAAGAAGTTGTCTATATGTATAAGCCTACGAGAAAAGGGGATTTCTTGCAAAAAATACTGAAGAACTTTCGAGGCGTTCTGATTTCCGATTTCTATAATGCATATGATTCGCTCGGATGTCCCCAGCAAAAATGCCTAATACACCTTATACGAGACATGAACCAAGAATTGCTGAATAATCCTTTTGATGAAGAACTTGAGTTGGTGACGCAGCCTTTTGGAATCCTCCTTCGGGCAATTATCGAAACGATTGACCAACATGGTTTAAAGCATAGGCATCTGAAAAAACATACAAAGGATGTAACCCGATATTTCCAGATCCTAACGGGAAAAACATTTCACTCCGATGCTGCAGTGGATCTTCAGAAACGTCTAATCAGATATAAAGATAAGCTTTTCACATTTACTAGATATAATGGAGTGCCTTGGAACAACAGTTGCGCTGAAAACGCAATAAAACGATTTGCCTACTATCGTGCGGGTACTAAATCAGCATTGAAAGAAACAGGGCTGAATGACTATTTAGTGCTGTTAAGTATTTATCAGACTTGCCGGTACAAAGGAATCAGTTTTTTAAAATTCCTTTTATCTCGGGAACGGGACATAGATTCCTTTTGTGAGAACAAACGTCGTAGACGACGACATGCTTCAATAGAACTTTATCCAAAAGGTTTCACTCCACCATACACCATTAGTTTGCGGAAGCATACCTTACAATAAAGTTCTCACAGAAGCAGGCCGTTCTGAACCGTCATTTCGTATTCAGCATACCGAAATTCCTGCGCCGGTATTTCCTCTATGACCGAAAGCTCCTTTCCGATCTAAGTCGTTGCGAATGGGAATCGTTGAAAGAGTTTTTCAGGGAAACCGTTCCCGAAAAAGGCGCTGTGTCCCGCTGGAGCGGGATTATTGCCATACCCCGCTGAAGGAGGGATGATTTCCTTGGATTCAATCCGCACATCCATGTGCTGTGTTCGGACGGCTGTTTTTATGGGGAAGGTCCCGCCAACATGCCAAAAGTGGGGGCGATGTAACGGGACGGTGCGGTTTTGAACCCGCGACCCGTAACCCGGAACAACTCAACTTATCAATTTATCCAGGTCCCAGTCAACTAAGAGGCGCAGTCTCCTATTAACCCCTTTTTTTCTGTAAATTAGATGGCCGTTCTCGAGGCCGTACAGGAACAGGTCTTTAGTGGTTGCAACATCATGACGGCAGTATTCGGTCAGTTTTTTCATTTCCCCTTGCCTGAACCATTCCACCGCCTGGAGACCGTCGGCTGTTTTCCCCTTTTTTAAGGTCTCTTTGGCCAAGTGGTCGAGTCCGAGCCTGAACCCGAGGCGTTTGTAAACATCTTCCAAGATATCAAAGGTGGGCAGGGCCTTCAGCTCCCTTTCTGTATAGGCGCCTAAGACCTTGTAGTCAAATTTTTTGATA
>JAFDAP010000284.1 GCA_019313765.1 Deltaproteobacteria bacterium
GGGGGCGAGAAAGACTTTTCCATGCTTTTTACATATGCATGTATGGACCATTATCTAAATAAAGGCGGAATATTGGGATTCGTAATAACCATTGAGGCATTTAAGTCCAAGGGTGCCGGAGAGGGGTTCAGGGGTTTTGAACTGGCAGATGAAAAGATGCCGTTAAAGATGCTCGGAATGGAAGACATGGTGGACCTAAAGCCCTTTCAGGCGACAAACAAGACATCTATTTTTACAATGAAAAAAGGGACAAAGACATCGTATCCCGTTCCGGTCATCCAGTGGAAAAGAAAACCGGGCCAAGGATCCATCCCCATGGAATGGGGCCTCGATCAGGTTAAGGACAGCACAACCCGTCAAACCCTTGATGCTGTCCCCATTGATTCAAAAAAGATCAATTCATCCTGGCAGTGGAGAACCTAAGAATTACGACATGCAACGAAAAGGACTCTGTTCATAAGGAATTAGCCAAGCTATCCGTCAAGGCCCATAAGCAGGTTGCAGAGAATAAAGAAATCACGAGCATAGGAAACAAAAGTGAGCCCTCAGTGCAAAAAGTATGGAATATAAGATTTTGGAAATGGATGCCCCCGAGTATCCACAAAAATTGATCACACGGCTAAACCGTGATGCACCTGAACGGATCTATTATCATGGTCCCCTTGAACTGCTGGATATATTTACCATGGGGTACATCTCGGCCGATTCCATAACCGGCCTTGGGCTGATGACCACAAACCAGCTTCTGTTCACCATCAGGGAATATGATGTAAACTACATAGGAAGCGCATTTTCGATAATGGAGACCGAGATATTCAGGTTGGGGCTTTGGAGGTCCAATCAGGACGTCTCCCTTTTCAGTTCCAAGGGCCTGGCAAAAGAGAGCTTTAAATCTTTTCTCAAGACAAGGTTTTATCCCCCGATGCACGAATTTCCGGAAAGGGATGAATACTTTAGAAGGGCCGAAGAAAATGAGTTATTGATGCTTTCCATCGTTGACCCTGATATTACCAAAATGACGCGCAAGAACATTATTCAAAGAAACTACATGGCCTGCATGCTCAGTGACGTGGTCTTTATTCCTTTTGCCGAAAAGGGGACCAAGACACTGACCTTAGCCAAACGGCTTGTATCATCTGATGTCCCGCTTTTCACGACCGATTGTGAAGAAAACAAAGAGCTTCACAACCTGGGTATTCCCGGCCTGACCCGCCAGAATGTCGGGGAATTTATAGAAAAGCTCGGCGCAAAACTATCCGATCCGGAAAGAGAAAGACCGAAAAGGATCGACCCTCCCCCGGCCGATCAAGAAAGCGACCTTGAACCACCCATGATCCAGATGAGTCTGTGGGGGAGTTAAGCTGCTTGAAGATACTGGTATCAACCCTGCTTCGAGGAATATCATGAACATAAATTTCATTTACATAACCACAGGCAGTATGGATGAGGCCAAGACGATCGGAAAAGAGCTGGTTTCAGGCAGATTGGCCGCATGCGTCAACATCATTGACAACATGAACTCCATGTACTGGTGGGACGGGAAAATCCAGGATGACAGGGAAGTGATTATCATTGCCAAGACCAAGGAGTCACTTGTTCCAGAACTGATCGAAAAGGTCAAATCAATCCACAGCTATGACTGTCCCTGTATCGTGAGCCTGCCCATTTCAGACGGGAATAAGGCGTTTTTAGAGTGGGTGGAGAAGGAAACCAGGTAAGAAAGGAGGGACAATTATTATTGCCTGCCTTTTCTTGTTGACTTCTTAATCACAAAAAACAGGACCACTGCGGCTAACAAAACGAAAACCGCAAAATTATAGCGGAGCATAACATAGGCCATCCTCTCTTTTGCCAGTTCCCAGTTAGTGCCCAGCATATAGCCAAAGGCTATCCAGATAAGATTCCATACGGCGCAACTTATGAGGGCTAATAAGGCGACCCTGAAAGTCCTCAGTCTTGATATCCCGCCGGATATTGATATGACAGACCGGATTCCGGGGAAAAATCTGTTCAGGAGAATGAGCAGATAGCCGTATTTCCGGAACCAATTTTCGGCCCGCATTATGTCCCGGGCCTTGAAAAACCATAAATCCCTATCCACAAAAAACCGCCTGCCCAGGAGCCCGCCGACCCAGAAAAGAAACATAAACCCCAGGAGGCTCCCGAGCGTGGTGGAGAGGTAAACCCCGAAGAAATGCAGTCTTTCGGTACCTACGAGGAAGGCCCCGAATGCTGTTATGGTGTCACCCGGGATAGGCGGAAAAACATTCTCAACAAATGCGCTCAGACCTAATAAGAAATAGATCAGAAAATCAGGAAGTGAATTGAGCAAATCCAGGAAGCGGTCAAGATATGACAACTGTTCGATCTCCTTAATCAGTTTTGATGGCTTTCATACATGTTCTCAATAAGTACGGGTAAACTAAACGGTAAGCGTTCACATGTTTACGGTTCACGGTTCACGGTTACTCGATTATTGAGCTTCGTACGCCAAAAAACAAGAATTCTTTTTGCCTTGATAGCATACGAATTTCCTTTTTTAAATAGCGGCGAGGCCGCGTTTCATAAAATCGCGAAAGCGATTTTATGTCTTGACTGAAATGATACCTTCTGCTAACAGGTTGACTGCTGCAAATATCTTGAAAAAATTACAGAAAGAGAAACCGAATGGCAAAAAAGAAAACCACTCGAAAAGAACTCCTGAAGAAAGAAGATGAATTCCTGACCATTTCAGCCCGGGGGATCAGCTATTTTAACACTCACGTAAACCAGTTTAAGATCATAGGCCTGGCCCTGGCAGTCATTATCGTTGCCTACATCGCAGTCCACTTCTATATGCGCTCCGTAAACAAGAAGGGCCAGAATGCCTATAACATGGCCTACTATGCCCTCACCCAGAAAACGGGGCCTGATCTGGACCCTCAAACCCTGAAAATATCAGGAGAGCTGTTTCAAAAGCTGCGAGACGAATATGGCATGTCAAAGGCGGCCCGGTTGGCCCTTCCTCAAATCGCCTTTATAAAATTCGTTGAGAAAAAATACGATGAAGCCATTGCCCTGTACAGGGGATTCCTTGATGAGGTGTCAGGAAATACTGAATATGAATCCCTGTCCCGCCTGGCCCTGGCAGCCTGTTATGAGGCCAAGGGGGACCTGAATGCGGCCATGGAAACCCTGAATCTTAGCCTTAAACAACCGGACAATCCCTTCAAAGAATCAGTCATGCTGAGCCTTGCACGCGTTTACAGGCTTGACAATAAACCGGAAAAAGAGGCGCAAATTCTCAAAGAATTTGTTGAAAAGTATCCGACTTCCCCTTTCCTTCCCATGGCCAAGGCCCGTCTTTAGAAAAACAGGCTCACTGCTTCAGTCCCTTTGCAAGGACAATAGGGCCACCCTGATGATTCCCCTGAGGTTCTTCAATTTTAATCTGTCTTTTTGGTTTAAATCTTCTATAGTATTCAAGAAAATATTTTTCGGGTGCGTGAGGAACAACATGGGCTACAAACCCTTTTCACTTGACAGCACTGCAACTATTTTTTACAGTTACTTTGTAGCTAAAATGTAGCTTTATCCAGGAGTAATGCCATGATCATAACGGAGATTTTGGCCAGAAACGCCAGGATGTACGGGGATGAAACAGCCCTGATAGAAAGGGAACCTGCAAAGGACAAAAGAACGGCCATCACGTGGAAGGAATTTGACGATATGGCCAACAGGGTTGCCAATGGGCTGATCGCAAAA
>JAFDAP010000285.1 GCA_019313765.1 Deltaproteobacteria bacterium
TCTGGGTTGCAACCCGATACCATCACTCCATAATTCCGTTTTTTCCGGGAAAATGATTATATAGCGTTTAATAAAATGATTTGAGTGTAACCTTTTTTCGTAGCGCAGAGCTTTAGCTCTGCCATTTTGATGCAGGGCTAAAGCCCTGCGCTACGCTGTGAGAGAGAATGCACGCAAAAAGGTTACACGCAAATGATTTTGTAGGGGCGTCCCATTAAGGGCAGCCCAAGGCCTGCCCCTACCCAAAAACATTTTCTTGAAAACTATAATTGATGGACTCGTAAAAAGTCTCTCCCACTTGTCATTTCGACCGCAGGGAGAAATCTTTAACGTGTAACCAATCGAAAATATAAGATTTCTCCCTGCGGTCGAAATGACAGATTCATTAAGTACGACTTTTTACGAGATTGTCATAATGAGGAAAAATTATAAATAGATAACATAAAACAATTAAGGAGGATGAGGATGAAAAAGAAGAATCTGGTTATTGTGATTGCTTGCGCAGTGCTCATGTCTGTGGCTATTGTTCCTGCTGCTTTAGCAGAAAGGGGAGTTACGGATACGGAGATTCGCATCGGACAGTATGGGCCCCAGTCCGGCCCTGCAGCCCTCTGGGGCTCAGTGGCTCGCGGGACTGGATGTTATTTTGACATGATCAATGCCGAGGGAGGCATCCATGGACGCAAAATTAAGTATTTTCTGAGGGATGACGGCTATATGGCTCCCCGGACCAAGGCTATCTGCAAAGAACTGGTGGAAAGCAAAGAGGTTTTTGCCATGGCATCGGGCGTCGGCACTTCACCGGGCATGGCCGTTAAAAGGTACCTGCATAAGAAAAAGGTCCCCTGGATCGGTCCTGCAACCGGCTCCACCCACTGGGCCTTCCCACCAACAAAGTATCTTTATGCCGTTTATCCCCTTTATATTGATGAGGCCACGATTCTGGTCAACTATGCTGTCAAGGAGATGGGTAAAAAGAGAATCGCCTTTTTCTACCAGAACGACGATTACGGCAAGGAGGGACTTGCCGGAGCGGAGTATGCCCTTAAAAAACTCGGCATGAAATTGGTGGCATCCGTATCTGCAGAAGTCCTGGATTCAGACCTCAGTTCCCACTGCATGAAGCTCAAACAGGCAAACCCCGATTGTGTCATCAACTGGCTGCTCCCCAAACAGGGGGCCATCATCTTAGGGACCGCTGCCAAGATAGGTTTCAAACCCCAGTGGATGACCACAAGCACCCTGAGTGATATACCCATCATGTACAAGATCAGTAAAGGTCTTTATAAGGACGTCATTTTTGTCACCTTCGGAGAACTTCCCGATTCCCAAAGTACCCTCATGAAAAAATACAAGAAGGCCCAGGAGAAATTTGCGCCCAAAGATCGATGGGGTATCTTCTTTTATGCCGGGATACTTTTTACGGAACCCATGGTGGAGGGATTAAGAAGATGTGGCCGGGATCTTACGGTAGACAACTATGTCAAGGCCATGGACTCAATCAAGGATTTCCAGGGGATTGGCCCGAAGATCAGTTACGGGCCTGATCAGAAGCAGGGCACCCGCTCTATGTTTTTGGCAAAAGTGCTCGAGGGAGGCAAGATTCAACGCCTCTCAGGCTGGGTGACCTCTGATGTGGACCTTAACGAGGTGATCAAGGGCCTCGGCAGATAACCTGTTGTTGGTCTTTTCGCTCTGTCCCTGCCTGCCTCGTAAGCGAGAGGCCAGCCTGCGGTTGATTCAATTTGACCAGGTAGAGGACAGGGCGTCAACCAGACAATTTTGAAGGGGGGGTTGAAAATGAATATTATGAGAAAGTTTTTGTCACATTGGATGTTTCTAAGCGGGTTATTTTTCATTTCTATGATCTTTGTGTTTGCAGGTTGTGCAGCGCCACCCAAGCCATTTGATCCCGGGATAAAAGGCCCGCAGATGCTCGTGGAACCAGGGGTCGTCTCGGTTGGAGTGGTCTCAATGCTGCGCACCCCGATTGTATTCAAAGGAAAGGGTTTTGATCCGGAGGATTCGGTTTTTGTTACATTATTAAACGTTAAGAAAGGCGATAAGGTCGTCCATGTGCCCATTGCTGATGGGAATGTGGATAAAAACGGGTTTTTCACCGCCAAGGTCGGCACCCTGGCCAAGGTCAGTGAATTGTTGAATGCCAAATTGGGCTCAAACAAAAAGCTGGAGACTACTATCATCGTGAGCCAGCCGCCAATAGCTCCGGGAACCTATACGGCAAGGGCCGTCAGCATGGAATCCGACAAGATAGCGGTATGCAAACTCGTGATCGAAGCCCCCTGGGGACTGGATGACTTCAAAGACTGGGTTGGGAAGAAAAAGGGGAAAATTGTAGAAAAGAAATAAAATCGCTTTCGCGATTTTATTTACAGACGTTCCAGCAGGCGGTGATGGATGTTGTCAAATACGCCGTTTGACATGATCAGAACCACATCTCCTGATCGGGTTTCTCTTACCAATGCCTCTAATAATGGATCTGTGTCTGGAAAAGAGAATGCCGTAAGGTCCCTTTTCTCAAGGTCCTTCGCAAGGAGTTTCGAGGAAAACCTTTCTTCTGGAGGAATCTTTTCGGTCATGGGAGGTTCGGGGACCATGATCAGGTCTGCGCTTTCAAACGAGGCGGCATATTGCTCCTGAAAAATATTTCGCCTGCTGGAATTGGACCTGGGTTCGAACACGGCGATCAGGCGACGGCCTTTGTACTTTTCCTTGACAGCACGTATGGTTTCTTTGACCGCGGTGGGATGGTGGGCGAAATCATCCAACACGAGTATCCCCCTTTTTTCTCCAATTATTTCCTGACGCCGTCTGACACCTCCAAAACTCCTTACCGCCTCAGAGAGTATGGGGAGGGGTATTCCCAAAAAGTCGGCCAAAACAATGGCGGACAAAAGATTTGATATGTTGTGACGGCCGTAAAGTGGTGTATAAAGGGTTATGTAATCCTTACCGGTCTTCAAAACCTTGAAGCGCGTAAAATCTTCCTGAACGGTTATGTCGATTGCCTTCCACATGGTGTTTGTCGAAAGCCCATAGGTGCTAACAGGACATTTTGCCCTTTTGATTTCAGCCGTGATTATCGGCTCATCGCCGTTTGCTATGAGCAAGTCCTTTTGTGGCATGAGATCGATCAGTTTTCTGAAATTTTCGGTGACATGGTTGAGATCCCGGTAAATATCGGCATGGTCGAATTCTATGCTGGTAAGTATTGTGACCCATGGGCTGTAGTGAAGAAATTTTGGTCCTTTATCAAAAAAGGCCGTGTCGTATTCGTCGCCCTCTATGACGAAATACTGGCCTTTTCCAAGTTTAAAATTTTTCTTGAAATCCAGGGGGATGCCCCCGATCATGAATCCCGGGTCCATGCCGGCCTTTTCTAATATCCATGATACTAAGGCGGATGTGGTTGTCTTGCCGTGGGTACCGCTGATCACAATGGTGCTTTTGTCCTTAAATGCGAAGTGCTTCAGGGCCTGGGGAAAGGAGAGGTAAGGGAGCGCGAGGCGCGAAAGCTCCACGGCCTCCTGGTTATCTTTTGTGATCACATTTCCCACAATGACCAGATCAGGCTCGGGGTAAAGGTTATCAGGGCTGTAACCCTCCATAACCGGGATAGACAATGCTTCAAGGAAATTACTCATGGGGGGGTAAACGTTTTGATCCGAACCCGTCACCCGGCACCCTTTCTCTTTCAGGATTCCCGCCAAGGAGGCCAT
>JAFDAP010000286.1 GCA_019313765.1 Deltaproteobacteria bacterium
ATCCGCAAATAAAAAGCATTATATTGTGTTTGCGGATTTTGTCAATACAATAATTGAATCCGCAAATAAATTAATATTTGCTTTGTTTGCGGATTTTAGCAAGTCAGTGAAGCTGCCCCCACTCTCGTTAAAGAAAAAAAGGGGCCTCTCCGGGAAATCAACATCGATAAAAATTTTCGGCAATTAAAATTTTCGGAATATCTGCTTCAAAACAGGTTTTGGCAACAACCCGTCAAGATGTGACCCCATTTCCCACAGCGAACAAGCAAGCCTTTTGGCAGAACCGGATTGCCCGGATTTACGGTGATTTTCTCTTTTCATCATTTCCTCCTCAAGTTGCTATTAATAAATTTCATAAGATTATGGCCTATGGATACGGATGGGTGACTGGAAATCATCTTTTTCGCAATGGGCTTTGCCTCACGAAATTTACTCCTTTTTATATAATACTCGGCGAGCGCATAGAGATAATCCATGTTATCCGGTTTAAGTGTAATCGCTTTGATCAGCGCAACTTCTGCTTCCGAATCCCTTTTTAAATGCTGAAGCAATAATCCGAGGTTATAATGGACCCTGGCGCGTTGCGGCAAACCTATGGCCGCTTTTCCAAGGTAGACGGCGGCTTCATCATACTGCTTTTTTTCCGCCAGCAACAGTCCAAGCGAATATTCCATTTCATGTAATTCCGGGTGCGAGGTGACAACATCTCGAAGCAGGGACTCGGCCTCATCATTTTGGCCCTCTTGATTATAGAGCATAGCCAGATTAACCTTGGCCGGATAGAACTGGTCATCGATGTGGATGGCGGCTCGATAATTTTGGACGGCCTTTTCCGGCTGATGAAGGCTGGTGTACAGATTACCCAGGTTGTATCGGGCATAGGCAAAATCAGCCGCGTATTCCATGGCGGCTTTGTATTCACGCAAAGCGGCCTGGAAAACCTTTGTTTGTTCCTCAGTCAATTTTCCCTCAGCGACAGGGGCAAGGCTTCGGGCGGCTTCAATGCGGACGGCTTTAACAGGATCGTAAAGCATGGGTACGATAAACTTGATTTGCTTTACGGGATCCGCCAACCTCAGAGACTCGATCGCCGTCCTACGGATCAGTGCCTCTTCATCCATAAGGGCAAGTTCGAATGCCCTGGCAGTTTCCTCACCCGGATAGGAATTTAACAGCGATAACGCAGTGGCCCGCACAATGACCGGAAACAGTGGGTCACCG
Organism: Deltaproteobacteria bacterium; assembly: GCA_019313765.1. Lineage (GTDB taxonomy): Bacteria > Desulfobacterota > DSM-4660 > Desulfatiglandales > Desulfatiglandaceae > JAIOSR01. The sequence goes on from JAFDAP010000286.1 coordinate 1,222, forward strand.
GCCAGCTTGACAAGGTCTTTTTCAGCTTCGGGTAATCTCTTGCGACCAGCCTCGATAATAGTTCCATAATGGGGTCTGCGGCCCGGACCGTACCATTTGGTAATATACTCGTCTGACCATTTATCGGTTTCATCCATGTGGCAGCGGTTGCAGGCATTGGGGGTGGCGAGTTTGAGACTAATGCCGGGCCGTGGAACCCGCAGGCTGTGGTCCGGCCGGTAATCAATTCCCATGTAATAGCGCCCTGGCATGTGGCATTGGACACACTCGGCACCGCTTCCGACATCGAACAGCACCTTACCGTCGGCCGATATGACGGGCTCCCCTTTTTCACCTTTCTTTTTATGAAAATGATGATCTTTCGTATCGTATGTATCCGCGCGATGGCACTGAAGACAAAGGGCATTCCCTTCCTTAATAAGTTTCAGGCTGTGGACATCATGACAATCGCTGCAACGCACATCCCTGTCATACATCTTGCTCTGTGTGAATGATGCGTACACATAGACTTCCTCCAGGATCTGCCCGTCAGGGAAATACATGCCTTCTGCTAACAGGCTGGGGAGCATGCTATCCAGCAAATCAGGTTCTGAATGGGTGTAATCTCCCAAGGCAGCGCGGCGCGAGTGACACGGTGCGCACAACTCTACCAGGTCCCGCGAGCTGATACCGGAGGTTTTCACCATAAGCTCATAGTTGTAAACCGTCTGGGGCCGGGCCATATCCGGTAGTTCCGCCCACTCCACATGGCGTGAGCCCGGGCCGTGGCAGGCCTCACAACCGACATCTATATCCGACCAGGTGGTCTGGTAAGAATCTTTTTTGTAGTTATAATTCTTTTTCAAGTCCGTGGAATGGCACTCGGCACACATGCCGTTCCAGTTTTGACCGGCATTTGTCCAGTAGAGCCAATCCCCGGGGTCGATGGGTTCGTCCGGATAGAGATGATACCACTTCTTTTTCTTGACATCCCAGGCCATGGGCAGGCACTGCAGGCGGCCGCCGGGAAAGGGAACCAGGTACTGTTGCAGGGGATCAACACCGAAAGTATATTTTATTTCAAACTCGCCCATTTTGCCGTCCGGTCCCAGGGTTTGGACGAAAAACCGGTTGTCTTTGCGGAAAAAACGGGACGTCACACCAAAATATTCAAAAACGGCATTCTCAAAGTCTCCAAGAACGGTGGTTTCATTGGCCACGTCCATTGCCAGATCGTGATGGGAATTGAGCCATTTGTCGTATTCTTTCTTGTGGCAGTCCATACACTTCTTACTGCCGACAAACGTAGAAACCGGATACGTCTGTAACCTATCCGGCAATGGGCGGAGGTATGTTGTCTTTAAAGTGTACAGCGGTATCGCGAGGATAATAACGATTGTTGCGATAATGCCGGTTGTTTTCCAGTTAGTCATTGTTTTTACATTTTCTTTTTAGGGTAAGTTACTTGTTCTGCGCGAAACTCGCTGCGTTTGATCAATTTGCCGGTATCCACCTTAACGATATTATTCTCAATAAAAACAGGATGTATATCCAGAGCCCGGGGTGCAGGGGGATTGATGACATCCCCGGTGATATCAAAGGCCGATGCATGACAGGGGCATTCAAACTTCTCCTCTTTTTCAATCCAGGGGACCGTGCACCCGAGATGGGTGCACTTGCGTGACAACGCCAGAAAGCCGCCGTCTTTTAGTCGTGAGAGATAAAAGCGGCCTCTGACAAAGGCCGTGACCGAACCCGGAGCAAAACTCGCGACCGGTCCGGCCGTGATAATGGTCTCCGCCTTTGCTTCACTCGCCCTGGGCCTGCGTGGTCTGAGGAAAGCAATCACTACCCAGATGACTTCAATCAGGGCAACAAAGCCGAGGCCGATCCAGAGTTTTGTCAAAAATGACCTTCTGGATGGTTCAATTTCAGATTCTTTTCTTTTTGTATTATTTGACATAAACCTCATCGTTCGCTTATTAAATTCGTACTTAGATTAATTCTTATATCGACCTAAATCTTTATTACGTTTTGGTTTCAGGGCACATGTAGGTTTCAGGTGTCAGTGTTCAGGTGTCAGTTCTTGCGGTTCCTGACACCTAACACCTCTATCTATCCTGACACCCGAAACCTGCAACCTGGTTTCTGACACCTGACACCTGAAACCTGTAATTTGTCACTTACCTACCACGCCCACATCAACGCCATCCCTTGCCCCCTGAACCATACGCCGGTAATTGTCAAAATAATGAATGAAACCAGCAGCAAAATTAATACGGCCTGGATGGCCTCGTTATTTGTGGCCGCATATTTTTTCTTCATCAGCAGATAAAAGCCGATAACTACCGCTGCCACAATAGCAACCGGCAGCAAACCATTGCTGATTACTGCCGGAAGGCCCGGCAGCCATGCGTCAAAATCAATGAAAAATTCGTCTGCTATAATCCCTATGGGCGTTGCGATCACAGCGGAAACTGCGGAAACCATCGCCATCCGGCGTCCCTTTTGAGATATGAACCAGAAACCTG
>JAFDAP010000287.1 GCA_019313765.1 Deltaproteobacteria bacterium
GACTAAGAGAATAAGCCCTCGGATTTCTTTTCTGATGGGATGTTCGGGCTTGTCTTTTTTGTCTTTGGTTTTAGATTTGGGGGCCAATTTTTTATCAGTACTCCTCACTCTTTATTTTTCCATTGAAAACCTGGTCCTTTGGGCCAGGTCAGAGCTATATGGCTTTGCCTTGGAGTTTTGTATCTAAAAATACAAATTCCAAGCACCAAATTCCAAGCAAATCTCAAATTCCAATATTCAATGACCAAAACCTTCCAAAAACATTGTTTGGATTTTTGAATTTTGGTCATTGGAATTTGTTTGATATTTGGGATTTGATATTTGGAATTTCAATAAGTCAATTAAACTCCAACCAAGCAAATCCCCTCTGGGGATAACCAAAGCCTGGTCCTCTGGGCCAGGATTTTTGCATTCTTACTTTTAACTTCTTTCTCCTTACTCCCCACTAGACCCTAAATAGGTATAATAACCGGCAGTATGAGAGGGCTTCTCTCAATAACCTTGTTAAAAAAGCGCTGCAGGCGCTTTTTGATATCCGATTCCACTCCTGTCCTATCGATTGGGGAGGGCCTCTCAAGCTCGTCAAGCACTTCTAAGACAATACACTTGGCGTCCTCAAGCAGGGATTCCCCCTTATCTTCAAACACAAATCCGCGAGAGATCATGTCCGGTCCATAGATGGTCTCTCCAGTCTGTTCATCCACTGCCAAAAGGACGACAACCATCCCGTGTCCGCTGAGCCTCCTCCGGTCCCGCAGGACCATCTCACCGACGTCGCCTACCCCTTTCCCGTCAACAAGTATCCTACCTGTTTGAACATGACCCTCCAGACGGGCGGTCCGGTTTTCAAAACAGATCACGTCTCCATCTTCCGCAATCAAGACCCTTTCTTTCGGGATGCCCATGTCCAGGGCCAACTGCGCATGCTTTACAAGATGACGGTATTCGCCGTGGATCGGTATGAAATAGAGCGGTTTAACCAGGCTCATCATGAGCTTGAGTTCTTCCCTTTTTGCATGACCGGAGGTATGGATATCAGAAACTTTTTCATAAACAACGTCAGCGCCCATGCGGTAAAGGCTGTTTATGATCTTGGTGATGGCCTTTTCATTGCCGGGAATAAAGCGGGAAGAAAGAATAACCGTGTCGTCCTGCTTGATTTTGATGCCCTTGTGTCTCCCTTGGGCCATCCTGGCTAAGGCAGACATGGGTTCCCCCTGGCTCCCGGTAGTGATGATCGTAATGCATTGATCGGGAAACCGGCCAATCTGGCGCTCACTTATCTCCAGGCCGTCAGGCATGCTTATAAAGCCCTGTTCCCTGGCAATGCGTATATTGGTGACCATACTTTTTCCGTTGAAGACCACTTTTCGGTCGAATTGCACTGCCAGGTTGATGACCTGCTGGATGCGAGAAATATTGGACGCAAAACTGGAGACAATGACTCTTCCCGGGGAAGTCCGGAAAAGATCTTCCAGGGTTTTCCTGACGTCGCTTTCACTCAGGGTCATACCCTCCTTCTCGGCATTGGTGGAGTCCGAGAAAAATGCAAGGACCCCCTTTCCTCCAAAATGCGCAAAGCGGTTCAGGTCTGTGAACTGCCCGTTTACGGGAGTGGGGTCGACCTTGAAATCACCGGAGTGTATTAGAATCCCCTCTGGCGTGTCAATAGCGAGACCAACGCCGTCCACAATGCTGTGGTTCACACTGATATATTCCACCTCAAAGGGTCCGAAACGGGTGGTCTCTCCGGGCCTTATTTTCCGAAGATCCGCCTGTTCCGGTAGATGGTGTTCCTTGAGTTTTTCTTTTAGCAACTCTAACGTAAAGCTTGTACCAATGACCGGAACGGAAAATTCTTTGAGGAAAAAGGGCATGGCTCCGATGTGGTCTTCATGGCCGTGTGTCAGGATGACGGCATTGATCATGTCTTTATTTTCATGGAGATACTGGAAATCGGGGATTACCATGTCCACGCCCGGCATGTAGTCCTCAGGGAACATGAGGCCTGCATCTACAACGATGATGCACCCCTCATATTCGATCGCCATCACATTGAGTCCGATTTCACCCAATCCTCCTAAAGGAATGACCTTAAGCATTTTTATCCTCTTTGTCCTTACGGTGCAAATCCGCACAAGCCAAAATTGCTGAACTCGCGCCGGAACACGTCCTGCCCTTGGCGGGAGGCGCTCTGAAGTGTTTTTTCTCGGTACGCTCATGCAATGTAAGGGTTTACTTTTGCAGAATAAACAAGACCTTAACCCTTTCGCAGCCATCAGTCAATAGGGAACGTATTTTTGTCAGGAACTCTTTTATTGGGAATGATCTTGATTTCGATTTTTCCTTTGTGTTATGGTCAATGGTCTCGTAAAAAGTCTCCAAGGCCGTCACTCCCGCGAAGGCGGGAGTCCAGAAGTGGTTGATTTTTCGGAAATATCCTTAATATTTCGAGTATTAATCCTCTTCAGGCGGGTTTAGATTTGAGCCTGACGCCCCGCGCAGATGGCAGGAATCAAAAAGAGGCGCTTTTAAAAGATCTCAAAAGGAAGGAGAGTAAGATATGGCAGGAATAAACAAGGTTATTCTGGTCGGAAGATTGGGAAGGGACCCTGAAGTCAGATACACGCCTAATGGGGTGCCGGTGGCTAATTTCAGCATTGCAACATCAGAGGAATGGAAAGACAAGGAGACGGGCGAAAAACGGGAACGCACCGAGTGGCACAGAATTGAGGCATGGAGGCGTCTCGCGGAAATCTGCGGTGATTATCTTAATAAGGGAAAGCAGGTTTATATAGAGGGGAAATTACAAACAGATGCGTGGGAAGACCGTGATGGCAATAAACGATACACTACAAAGATAGTTGCTCAAACCATGCAGATGCTGGATTCGGCGGGCAAAGGGGGAAGCGCCCAATCCGTGGATGAGCGTCACCCCGTGGAAGAACCGGTAAACATTCCGGAGGATGATATTCCTTTTTAAATCCCTTATGCCTTGTCCTCGGCAGTCTCGTCATTTTCTTTGGGAGGCGCGATTTCTTCTTTAGATTCGTTAGTGGCCTTCTTGAAATTCTTGATCCCTTTTCCTATCCCGCTACCTATCTCGGGCAGCTTGCCTGCCCCAAAGATGATGAGGATAATGATCAATATAATGATCAATTCCGGCATTCCTATACCAAACATTAGTTTACCTCCATTTCAATCATCGATCGGCAAAAGTTCAGCAGATTGCTTGAATTCTTCTGAATCTCTGAATTCCTTGATGGCCTGCTGGTAGTTAAGCCAGGCTGACCACATTTCTTTCCATTCCTTGTTGTGCCACGGGATATTGGACCCCTCATGTGCGTTCTTCATTTTCAAGAAATCTTCATATTCGGCACGGCAACTTTCACATAGATGAAAATCGGCTGAAGATGAAGCCGGTTGGTTATGAGAATCAGCGCCCTCTAAATGGTAACTACACATTGCACACCTGAAATGGCACGAAGCACACTGCAAGATCCTTTGAAGCGTTCCGAGCTTATGGCGATGGGCATAAACCTCCTGTTTTCGCCTTTTTTCTTCAAGTCGATCTGCAATGTTAAGAACTTTGGTCATCAGGTCCCTGCGAGACCTTTGCAAAACGCCCTCTTTCGCCCAATTTCTGCGTCAGGCTCAAATTTTAATCCTCGAAATACTCAATGTATTCCTGTGGTTAAAATTTTCGCCTTCTCCCGCTCAAAGTCC
>JAFDAP010000288.1 GCA_019313765.1 Deltaproteobacteria bacterium
GTTAAACATGGGTCACGTTAAATCAAGAAATCCGTTTTTTTTTTTTTTTCTCCCGAAGAAGGCAAATCCCTTTCCGATACAATAAAACCACCGATACCTTATGCGCTCATTCATCGTAAAACATGAAGGCATAAAATCATGAGTGGAATTTGTTATTGAATCACAAGGTAAATTTCAATATACTCCCTCTCCAGAGTGTGGTTTCCAAGGAACTCTGTGAGAAATGATTTTTTTGGGAAGAAGATATCACGTCAGGCCCCCTGTTTACCTTAGGGCACAGACCCAATGAACCAATGTTTTTAGAAAGTTACACGGGAATTTATTGCCAACTTCCTGAAAGTGCTTACTCTATTTACCAGGGATATACGTCAGGTATTTCAATCCTGCATTTTTTCGAAAATCTGCGGGAATTATGATCGCTTTCTGTTTAGCGGTATTCAATCAGCAAGGAGGGATATCATGTGGGAATATACGGATAAAGTGAAGGAACACTTCCTCAATCCTCGGAACGCCGGGGAGGTGGAAAATGCAAACGCGATCGGCGAAGTGGGATCAATGGCTTGCGGAGATGCCCTTAAACTCACTTTACAGGTGGACGATAAGGGTACTATTGAAGATGCAAAATTCCAGACTTTTGGTTGCGCCAGTGCCATTGCTTCGGCCTCCGCCCTCACCGAGATGCTCAAGGGAAAGAGTCTGGAAGAGGCCGACAAGATCACCAACCAGGAAATTGCGGATTACCTCGGTGGCCTTCCCAAGGAGAAGATGCACTGCTCCGTACTCGGCCGTCAGGCACTCGAAGCTGCCCTTTCCAACTACAGAGGAGAGCCCCAAAAGGAACAGGAAGGGGAGATCGTCTGCGAATGCTTTGGGGTCACCGACGTGGAGATCGAAAAGGCTATTAGAGAAAACAATCTTTCTTCGGTCGAAGAAGTCACGAATTATACAAAGGCCGGCGGTGGCTGCGAGAACTGCCATGACACCATCCGGGAGCTTATTTCCAAGATTCGGGAAGAAGAAGCGCCAGCGAAACGCCCGAAGCTCTCCAACATCCGGAAAATCAGGATGATCGAGGAGACCCTTGAACGGGAAATAAGACCCTCCCTGCAGCAGGACGGCGGTGATATAGAGCTTATAGATGTTATCGGAAATCGCGTTTTAGTAGCTACGCGCGGGGCCTGTGCAGTTTGCAAGGCCTCTGAGTTGACCTTAACCCATTTGGTGGAAAAAAAGCTTCGCGAGATGGTATGGCCCGAACTGGTCGTAGAGGAGGTGAAGGAATGAAAACAATATACATGGACAACAACGCCACGACCAAGGTTGCGCCGGAAGTGCTCGAAGCCATGCAGCCCTTCCTCAGCGATCTGTATGGGAATCCCAGCAGCGCCTATATCTTTGGCGGTAAGGTCGCACGCGATATCCGTGAAGCCAGGGAGCAGGTTGCCTCAATCTTAGGTGCCTCGCCTGAGGAGATCATCTTCACGAGCTGTGGGTCTGAAAGCGACAATACAGCCATTATGTCCGCCATGAGTACCGGAAAAGACAAGATGCATATTGTCACAAGTCGTGTGGAACATCCCGCCATAAAGGGGCTCTGCAACGAGATGGCAAAGCAGGGCTATCGAATTACTGAGATCCCGGTGGACAGGGAAGGGCACCTGGACATGGATCAATACAAGGAGAGCCTCACCCCGGATACGGCTATTGTCAGTCTTATGTGGGCCAACAATGAAACCGGGGTGATCTTTCCGGTGGAAGAGGCCGCTCTAATGGCAAGGGATCGGGGAATTCTCTTTCATACGGATGCGGTCCAGGCCGTAGGCAAGATCCCCATTGATCTTCAGAACAGCGCCATCGACATGCTTTCCATCTCCGGCCACAAGCTTCATGCCCCCAAGGGTGTCGGTGTGCTCTATGTGCGAAAGGGCACCAAGTTTTCCCCTTTTCTGATAGGTGGACATCAGGAACGGGGACGTCGAGGAGGTACCGAAAACACGGCGAGTATCATTGCGCTCGGCAAGGCATGTGAACTGGCGGCCAAACGTATGGAAGAAGAGAACACGAGGGTCAAAGCACTCAGAGACAGGCTCGAAAAAGACTTGTTGAACCGGGTTCCCAATAGCCGTGTGAACGGTGGCGGTGCTGAAAGGCTTCCGAACACAACCAATATCAGCTTTGAATATATTGAAGGGGAGGCCATCCTTCTGCTCATGGATGAATTCGGCATCTGCGCCTCTTCCGGATCGGCCTGCACCTCCGGATCGCTTCAGCCCTCGCATGTGCTTCGTGCCATGGGCGTGCCTTTTACCATGGCTCACGGATCCATCCGGTTCAGCCTGAGTGTTTACAATACCGAAGAAGAGGTCGACTTCGTGTTAGACAAGGTCCCACCGATTATTGAAAAATTGCGTGGGTTTTCTCCTTTTTGGAAACCGGAAGGTCAGGCTAGGTAAAAGTAACAATGTTCAGGGGGCAAGATTTGTTTGGGTCGTGAATTCAAGGGGAAGCCTTCGAAAAAAAACAAATTGCCATAAATGCCGCGGACAGGGTTGTGGCGCAGGCTAAAAAAGGAGAATCCCATGGAGCACATGCCAAAAGAAGACCAATGCAAGATGGAGGTGTCAAGCACGGAGCACTACCGGCGGGAAATCCCCGGCGTCGTCGATCAGCTTGTGCTTTCCTGTGACGGCAGCGAGTGTTTCGAGCATGTGAGCCCGGAGCCCATTCCTTCACGCGAATCGATCATTTCCCTCATTGAAAAGGCCAGAAGCATACTTTATCCCGGCTATTTCATCAGTGCACGAGTGGACAGGATCAACATCGGTTACTACTTCGGACAGGAGGTCACGGGATTCTTTGAGGCCTTAGCCGAACAGATTACACTTTCCATTCGCCATGAATGCCTCCGTTATGATCAACCCTGCACCCAGTGCCTTGACAGGGGACATGAAGCCGCCGTCAACTTATTGAAAGACCTGCCGGGATTGCGCAAGGCCCTTGCCAAGGATGTTATCGCCGCTCACGAGGGGGATCCGGCCGCACAAAGCTACGACGAGATTATCTTCAGTTATCCGGGATTACTGGCAGTCACGATCTACCGCATCGCCCATCAACTCTCTGAGCAGGGCGTTCCCCTGCTTCCGCGCATAATGACTGAATATGCCCGAAGCCAGACGGGCATCGACATCCATCCCGGGGCACACATTGGCGAGAGCTTCTTTATCGACCACGGTACCGGTGTCGTAATAGGCGAAACCAGCGAGATCGGAGACCGGGTAAGAATTTACCAGGGCGTAACATTAGGTGCGCTTTCCCTTCCCAGGGGTACCCTTCAAGACCTTCGAAACAAGAAACGTCATCCCACCATTGAGGATGATGTGGTCATATATGCGGGGGCGTCCATCCTTGGCGGAGAAACCGTGATCGGTGCCCGTTCGGTGATCGGCGGCAACGTCTGGATTACCGAATCGGTCCCTCCGGATACCAAGGTCTTTTTAAAAACCCCGGAATTGATTTTCAAGGGAGCAACTTCAGGATCTGCAACAAAGAGCTAAGGAAAGGAAACGAAAATTATGGGCGAGATCTTCTCAGACATCACCGGGGCCATAGGTTCAACACCTTTAGTGAGGCTGAATGAAATATCCAGGGGACTACCGGCGACCATCTTAGCCAAATTGGAATTCAAGAACCCCTTAGGAAGCGTCAAGGACAGGATCG
>JAFDAP010000289.1 GCA_019313765.1 Deltaproteobacteria bacterium
TCTTTGCAAGTATTTTCATCGGCATAAACTACCTTTTAACTCTTATCATCCCCATTGTCAATTTAGTTTCTGAAGGAGCCCCTTCTTTCGCTTTTGAATGCGGGATAGACTTCGTGCCCGTCGAATTCAGGGCCATCAACGCAGGCGAATCGTTCAATCTCAGTAGGTTTCCCAAGAGGTACTGCAAGATCCAGGATCTTGTCACCTTTTCCCTATCAGAAAAATACCATACGTAGCTCGCAGGTTGGGTAGGAATTCAACGATATTTCCTCTTTTTTCATGATGATCTGTGTTAATCGCTACTTCTCTCAGGATAGAGAAGCCCGTTTCCCTTGAAAACCTCCGGAAGTCTTTCAGGGCAATGACGCGAATATTCGGGGTGTCGTGCCACTCATAAGGGAGTTGTTTTGTAATGGGGGCACGGCCGGTTGTCAGGAGTTGCACGCGAACTCTCCAATGACTGAAATTGGGGAAACTGACGACGCCTCTTTTGCCGATGCGCAGCATGGAGCAGACAAGTTCCCCCGGCTCATATATCTGCTGAAGGGTCTGGCTCAGGATGACGTAGTCAAATGCGTCATCCGGGTAGTCAAGCACCTCTTCATTGATATCCCCTTGAAGTACGGTCAGGCCTTTTTCAATACACTTGGCCACCTTGTCCTCGTTTAGTTCTATCCCCGTGCACATCACCCGCTTGTTTTTTTTGAGGAAGTGCAGCAGCTCTCCCTCTCCGCAACCCAAGCCTAAGACTTTAGACCCGGGCTCGATCCAGGAGGCTATTACCTGAAGGTCAAATCGTATTTCGTTAGCTCTCTGTTTCATTGTAGACACGTTCTAAAAAGCCTTTCACAATGTCGGTTAATCGTTCATTAGGCAACAGGAAGGCATCATGGCCCCAGTCGGCTTCGATTTCGCAGAAGCTTACATCAAGCCCGTTTTTCTTCATGGCCTTCACCATGGCCTTGGACTGATACGTGGGATATAGCCAATCTGAGGTAAAGGAGACCACCAGGAATTTTGCCATGGCCCTGGAAAAGGCCTTAACAAGAGAGCCGGAATCATATTGTCTCGTCAGATCGAAGTAGTCTGCCGCCTTTGTAATATAGAGGAAGGAATTGGCGTCAAATCTCTCCACGAATTTCGAGCCCTGGTATCTAAGATAGCTTTCCACCTGGAAGTCCGCATCGAAGTTGAATGAAAAATCACTCCTGTCCTGGAGGCGACGCCCGAATTTGTGCCGCATTGATTCGTCCGACAAATAGGTTATGTGACCGATCATGCGGGCCACGGCCAGACCCAGGTCAGGCTTCGGTCCTGAATAATAGGCTCCCTTGTTCCAATTGGGATCGGCCATGATGGCCTGCCTTGCCACTTCATTAAAGGCTATGGTCAGGGCGGAGTGTTTTGGTGTGGTTGCCAGCGGTATGGCAGAGACAACCATATCAGGGTATCTCAGGCACCATTCCAGGACCTGCAAGCCTCCAATGGAGCCGCCGACAACCGAAAGTATCCTTTTAATGCCAAGGCGGTCCATTAATGCCTTTTGGGCCGTGACTATATCCCCTATAGTGACAACCGGGAAATCAAGCCCAAAAGGTTTGCCGGTCTTCGGGTTGATGGAACCCGGACCGGTTGAGCCCATGCAACTGCCTAAGATATTGGAACAGATCACAAAATACTTATCCGTATCAATGCCCTTCCCAGGGCCGACCATAATGTCCCACCAGCCTGGCCTGGGATCATCTTCTGAGTCATACCCGGCCAAGTGTGAATCCCCGGAAAGCGCATGACACACCAGAATTGCATTGCTCTTCTCATGGTTCAGAGTGCCATAAGTCTCGTATGCAAGTGTCAAAGGCCCAAGCCCGGACCCGCTCTCCATGCACATCTCGTTGGGAGGTCCCGCGAATGTGAAAAACTTCTTTTCCACTACCCCGACGGAAACACCGCTTTTGTCATGTTCAATATATTCACTCATTTTTGGATTGACGATTTTCGATTGAAGATTGATGATTTAACCACTCAACCTTTAATTCACTTTAGACCCTTTAGCTCACTCAATACTGTCCAGTGCATGACCAAGATCCTCGCAGATATCGTCCACCGCCTCTATACCCACTGAGATCCTGATGAGATCGGGTGTGATTCCGCCTTCTCGCTGCTGGTCCTCGGAAAGCTGAGAATGGGTGGTGCTTGCAGGGTGAATAGCTAAGCTTTTTGCATCGCCCACATTTGCCAGATGAGATATGAGGTTCAAGTTGTTTATGAATGTTTCACCCGATTCTCTGCCCCCTTTAATGCCGAAAACCACCATGCCCCCAAAACCATTTTCAAATTGCCGCGATGCCATTTCATAGGCAGGATCTTCTTTAAGACCCGGATACCTTACCCATTTTACAGCGGGATGATCCGTCAAATACTGTGCCACTTTCATGGCATTATCACAATGGCGCTGCATTCTGAGGGCAAGTGTTTCAATCCCCTGCAAGAACATCCAGGCATTGTCAGGGCTTATGCAGGCGCCAAGATTTCTCAGGGGCACCAGTCTCATCCGCGTAATAAATGCCAAAGGGTTCAGATCTCCGAGATCATGGGCATACCGCAGGCCATGATATGAGGCATCCGGTTCATTAAAAAGGCGAAATTTTTTATCCGTCCAATCAAATGCGCCTTTATCAACAACGATGCCGCCAATTCCGGTTCCATGACCTCCCAGCCATTTGGTTAAGGAATGTATTACTATATCCGCACCATGTTCCAGGGGTCTGAAAAGGTACGGCGTGGTAAATGTGGAATCAACCGCCAAAGGAATGTGATGTTTATGGGCTATCTTTGAAATTTCTCTTATATTTGCCACATCAAGCACCGGGTTGCCAATTACCTCGGTAAACAGCATTCTGGTACGTTCATTGATCTCTTTTTCGAAATCATCCGGATCCGGCGAGTTGACGAATTTCACCTTTATGCCGAGTTCAGGCAGGATAGCCTCAAACATGGTATAGGTGCCACCATACAAGTTACCGGCAGATACTACTTCATCGCCATGGCCGCATATGTTGATCACCGAATAAAAAATGGCTGCTGTTCCCGATGCAAGGGCCAGCGCTGCGGCGCCACTCTCAAGAGCTGCCATTCGCTTTTCAAGCACATCATGAGTGGGATTCATCATGCGAGTGTAAATGTTTCCAGGCTCCTTAAGAGCAAAGAGATCCGCAGCATGCCTGGTGCTGTTGAAAACATACGAACTTGTCCTGTAAAGAGGGACTCCTCTTGAATTTGTTTCGCCTATCTCTGCGCCCGCATGCAGGGCCAGTGTATCGAATCTGTAATTATGGGACATGACTTATTCTCCTTTAGTACGGTCTCCTATTAATCATGGCTGAGAGCCCTCCCCCTTTATGGGACTAAATGGTAACACTTTAGTTCTTTCAAAAAGACTTTTTTGACAGGATTTACAGGATGTTCAAGATTAAAAAACATCTAAACCCATCCTGTTAATCCTAATCTAAATCCTTTGCTTTGCGTTTGATTTCAGCTTTCCGTTCAACAAAACCTGTTCCTGACAGGTTCAGGAATTGGTAAATGAACTACCCCGCAGCAGAACTGCGAGGTATCAAAAGGAATTTTCATTTAACCCCGATGCAGAGCATCGAGGAATTCTTTTGATTAAAATAAACCATGAATAGCCTTGACTATATTAATACTTTA
>JAFDAP010000290.1 GCA_019313765.1 Deltaproteobacteria bacterium
CATTTTGGGATTTCTGGCCGTTACCACCTTCGCCGCCACCGCCCGATTCGCCTGGCCCCGAATAAAGGAACCGTAAGAGGCATCCCTTAGAAGTGGGATGCCTCTTAAGTAAATCGACTTTTGGGGAAGCAGGAGGTTTATTTTTTGCATTCCCCTAGGGGGCTATTTTATTTAGCCTTGGAAAACCCCGTCCTCAGGGCGAGTCGAAGATCCCGTCTTCAGCGGGAGTCAGAGTAAATTGGCTCTGCCTGGAAATATCACCCAACGGAGTGTTGGAGTACTGGAGTATTGGAGTGTTGATCTTGAAGACAAAGAAGAGGTGGTTGGAACTTTCAGAATTTCTCAAAGTTTTGTTTTTGTTAAAGAAAAACATAACCTAGTTTTTCCTCCACTCCACTCCAATACTCCAAAGAACTTTATTAAGCCCCCTTCCAGGGGGCAAAGGCAAAGCCAGGTCCTCTGGGCCTGGATTCTTTACTATACTCAACTGTTATAAGGTCATGAGTGAGGATTTTTCTTTAAACACTTGAAGAAGTGGGAACAGATAAATCCCGGTGAAAGGGGGTGATGGGGTACACTGATTCATGGTCAAAGGAGTCGAGATGAAGCAGAAAGTCACAGGAAGGAAAGACGACGATCTTTGGCATTTATCTAACCCGTTTAAAATCTAAGGAGGAGAAAATGGGAGAAGAACAAAAAGAAAGGGTGAAAGTCTGGGATGCAACGCCGGGGTTTGAGTTTATTGATGAGGTTGATCTTCCCGAGATGCATTCCTGGTTCCTTGATGGAACGCACAGTGTACCGCCCTGGACACCGTTGTACGGGTGGTACTGGGTTAACTATTGTCCCCATGGGACAAAGGCCATTTGTGAAAAGCTGAGCATCCCCACCTGCAAGGGTTGGGAAATGAGATTTAAGGATGGAGGTTCCTATAATGCCTGGCATATAGTCCGGGACGAAAAGGAGATCGCAGAGCGCACGGTCAAATTCCGACAGGCCCTGCGTCCTTACCTTGAGGATTTTGACGGAATATGGGCGGCGGGCAAGAAGGAGCTTCTGGATATTTATGCAAAGCTCAAGGATCTGGACGTTGATAATGCCTCAAACTTTCAATTATTCCACCACCACTATGACCTGATGATGGCCTATATGAGGATGTGGGAGATCCACCACGAAGGACTGTTCGCTTCGCATAGCGCTTATCTGTTGCTTACTCAACTGTGCAAGGAGAGCCTTGGGATAAGCGACCAGGACCCTGAGTTTCAGGACATGCTGAGGGGTTTTCCCAACAAGGTCTACGACATGGACAAGGACCTATGGGATTTTGGCCAGCTTGCCACCTCAATGGGTCTTGGCGATATGTTCAAGGGAAACGAGCCGGAGGCCATCATTCCGAAGTTACAGGAGACAGATAAAGGGAAGGACTGGTTCAAGAAATTCATGGACTACCTTGAGACGGATGAGGTTGGAGGCTGGCGGATGAGGCGTGCCAACGACTTCACCGAGCCTTACTGGCTGGAGGACCCGGCTACGCCCATAGGAGTAATAAGGGATTTCATCATCAGGGGCACCGGTTATGAACTTGAAACTACCAGGGAAGAGAACGCTAAAAAGAGGGAAGAGGCAATAGCCGCCTTCCTTAATAAGGTACCTCCGGATCAAAAAGACCTTTATGAAGCCCTGGTAAGGTTGTCGGGGAAGATAAGCGTATTTAGCGAGGAGCACGACCTTTATTGCGAGCTCATGGTCCAGGCCTTCATGCGGCGGGGCTATCTGGCTATGGGGAGAAGACTCACTGAAAAAGGGACCATTGATCAGCCCGAGGATATCTTTATGCTGAATCCACATGAAATAGACCGGGTCATGATGGTTCCTGAGACCTATGACATGCGCTGGATAACGAGGAGACGACGTGCAGAGTGGGAAGAGTGGTGTACCAGACCGAACCCCCCCCTCATTACCGATCGCAGCAGTTTTGAGGAAGCTGTGGTGAATGATTTGCTGGCTTCAGGAGACGCCGTGGCCATAAAGATTGTCATCGGCGAGCCACCCGAGGTAAAGCCGGAACTGGGGGCGGACTTGTTTGGCCTGTGCGGCTGTGCCGGGGAGGCCGAAGGAATAGCCCGCTTGGCGATCAACTATGAGGACCTAAAGCACGTGCAGCCGGGCGAGATCTTGGTTTGTCCCAACACAAATCCAGCATGGACACCGGTGTTTGGAATAATTAAGGGCGTCATAGCAGATAGTGGAGGAACACTCGCCCATACAGCTATCATTGGCCGGGAATATGGAATACCGACAATAGTAAATACCCGTGAGGGCACGGCCAAAATCAAAACCGGACAACGGATCAGAATGGATGCAAAAGACGGAGCCGTCTACATTCTGGATAAATAACCGGGTACCAGGACCAGGATTTTCTTTGATATTTGCTGGCCAAATATTTTTCTATGAGATGCTATCCTAAAACCGGGGCTTTCTAAAAACGAGGCCCCCCAGAAAAAAGGAGGGAATGCAATGGACGAAATGACACCTACAGCAAAGTGGACCGTAACGCAGCCCTGGCGGGGGATATTTGGGGTTGTTGTCACATTGGGAGCGATGATGATTGTTACCTCTTATTTTGACATTAAGACGTATCTGGGCCTATTTACAACAATTATCATGTCGAATGTGCCTATCCTGGCTATAATAGCGGCGGGATGGCAGGCACAATACCCTTCTACGGAAGGGTTACCCCAGCCGTGGAAGGGGTTTTTCTTGACTGCTTTTGTGATGCTTTTCGGAATTTTGGCCTGTTTCGGGTTGGTTAATTTTATTGCTGACGGCGCAGCCACGCCATTCATTCATGTACAAGCGATTATTACCGTGTGTGTAACATTCTACCTCATTCTCGCATTTGGCATGTGGCCGTTTAACAAATTATCTCTTCCCGGGAAGGGATTTCTTACTTTGATTTTGGCCTATATTTTAGGTTGGCTGGTAACAATGGCGGCCAATTTCAGTGTTTTGTCACATGCCAAGGGGATTATTGAATCTCCCGTTTTTAAAGTTCCCTTTTACGCAAAGGGAGGTCCACTCGAGCCCTTTGCCGGAATAGCGCCGATGGGCCCCATACCGTGGGAGTCCCTTCTCGCGTATATTCTATGTACGCTTCTTTTTCTTTTTTGCTTTTTGGCTCTTCAATTCTGGCCGTTTAACAAATCCCCGAGCCTTATGAAGCAGCCGGTGATGGGTATTGTTGTGATCATTGCCTGCGCAGTATTGGGCTATATTCTTTACCTTATAGGGGTGGCAGGATTAAAGATAGTACCGCTCAGACTCATGCTCTATGCGGTTTCTTTTCTTTTTGGACTGCTAATGATCATATTCATGTTTCAGATGTGGCCGGGGCGCACAATCAAGAGTCCGGTCGGTGGTGGGTTCTTGAACATTATAGTAGCTATAGTAGTGGGTATTGTAGCATACTATGGCATTGGAGATTTTTGCACCTCGCATTTTGGTGCAAAGGCGATGCATTATCCAAACGATGTATTTGCAATAGCTAATCTTATGCTGGGTTTGACGTTTCCGGCCTGGGCTGCATATTCAGCATTTTGGGATTTCTGGCCGTTACCACCTTCGCCGCCACCGCCCGATTCGCCTGGCCCCGAATAAAGGAACCGTAAGAGGCATCCCTTAGAAGTGGGATGCCTCTTAAGTAAAT
>JAFDAP010000291.1 GCA_019313765.1 Deltaproteobacteria bacterium
CCCCGTTGTATTAAATTTTGCTTCACTCGCTAAGGATACACTCTGCGACTGGGACCCCAATACGGCCGTAAGGGCAATGGCTATGATAGCCATGGCCACCATCACCTCAAGCAGAGTAAAACCTGAAACCCCAAACCTTGAACCTCTGAATCCATGAACGCTTACGATATTAGATATCCTCCAGTTCTACATAGCTGTCCAGGACCCTGACCCTGCCTAAGAAAGGGCTCAATACAAGGGTAAACTTCCTGCCATCGTCCGAACTCAGATGAATAGCACATTGTTGCACATACCCTTTCTTACTGAACCGGACGACAGTCACGCCATGCTGCTTTTTGCCCTTTCCCCGGAACCACACGTCAAGGATGCTGACACCTTCCGGGAGAGACGCGGCTTTTTCACTTGCAGACAGGCGTTCTTCTTCGAGCATCGCTTCCGACTCAGTCCAGAAACGATTAGATTCAAGATCGAGATGAAGATAAAATGCCTTTTGCCCACTAATCGCATCGTTTCTTAAACTTTTTATTACTCCGACCAATTTGCGTGAAGCACTCTTGAGTTCGTCAGTCAAAAGGCCATGCCGTATTCTTGGCACGGATATTGCCGCCATCAACCCGATCAATATGATGACAACGGTCAGTTCAATAAAGGTATAACCTTTTTCATCCCTGGACATTGATTAATCTAATTCCCAGCTATTAATATCTTTGTTTTTACCCTCTCCGCCTGGCTCCCCGTCAGAGCCGTATGAGAAAAGATCAAGCTCACCGTGAACACCTGGAAAAAGATAGAGATAATCACCACCCCATGGATCATTGGGAACCTTGCCTTTTTCTAAATATCCTCCATTCCGCCAGGCCCTGGGAAGTTTTCCGACCGTCGGGGCCTCCACAAGGGCCTGAAGGCCCTGTTCCGTTGTGGGATAATCGCCATTGTCCAGTTTATATAGCTTTAAAGCGGTTTCTATACTCTGTATCTGAACCCTGGCCTTCATTCTTCTCGCCTCTTCAGGTCTCCCCATAATTCTTGGAACAACAAATCCGGCCAAAATACCCAAAATCACAATAACCACCATGAGTTCTATCAGGGTAAAACCACCATCTCTCAATCTGTCATTTGACATTTCTTTCACCTTCTTTAGCTGTACACCTCAGAATCAGTTGTTTGTTTTTTTCCACCACCCGCTTCGCCCCAGTGAAATAGAAGGACTAATGCATTTCACAGGACAAGCTTGAGGCACGGAGGGCACTGAGAAAAGCACGAAACGATAATATGAATGTACGCTCAAAATCCCTGCAAGGCAGGGATCCTGATGACAGAGCATCAGGATTAGTGGGGACAGTGAACGAATGAAATAAGCCGGCTTATCTCATTCTTTACATGATCCCCACTTTCATTTTGTGCGTACATTCTCGATAATTCCCTGAAAATCTTTTAGAACTCTGTGTGCTCTGTGTCTCGAACGATCCTGAGTAAAAACTAAGGAGAGTGGGTGTGAGATATATTTTTATTATTTTTTCGCCTTGCGCCCTGCACCATCTGACTTCCGACATCCGACCTCCGACCTCTGTTTCCTGTTTCTGCCTTTTGTTTCCTGCTTGCCCCGTGGAACGCATTAGTCTTTTTATTCCACTGGGGTCCTCCGCCCTCCGTCCTCCGCCCTCCGTCTTCTGTCCTCTGTTTCCTGCTTGCCCCGTGGAATGCATTAATCTTTTTATTCCACTGGGGTCTCCTTAACGTATCATCTGATTCATTTCGAATATGGGGAATAATATGGAGACAACGATAAACCCAACAGCTAAACCCATAGCCAGAATCATGATCGGTTCCAGCATTGAGGTTAATGCTATCACCTTTGACTCAGTCTCCCTTTCATAGATGTCGGCGATCTTGTCGAGCATGTTCTGCAGCTCCCCGCTCTTCTCACCCACGGATATCATTTGCACTGCAATGGGGGGAAACCAGGGGCTGCGAGAAAGTGGCGTCGCAAGGCTTTCACCTTCCTCAAGCTGCACAATGGCATCATCTATGGCCCTGGCAATCAGACCATTATTAACAATGTTTCGAACAATTTCAAGGCCCGATAAAAGGGGTACGCCACTTTGAAGCAAGCTGCCAAGGGTTCTGCCGAATCGTGATATTGCCATTTTCCCATTGATAGATCCAAACACAGGCATACGGAGCTTAATTTTATCCCATACATATTGGCCTTTCCGGCTTTTTGCTGATTTCTTGACTAACGCGATACATCCCAACAGACCGGAAAGGACAAGCCACCAGTAAGATTTCAAGAAATTACTTACACCAATAAGGACAACGGTAGGCAGGGGCAGGGTTTGATCCATCTCGCGGAAGACTATGGTAATATTAGGCACAATAAAAGCAATTAACAAAAACAGAATCACGGTCCCGATAACGAACATGATTACAGGATAGGCCATGGCCGCTCTAATTCGACCTCTCAAGGCTTCTTGATGCTCACTGTATTCGGCCAATCGTTCCAAAACCAGATCAAGAGAGCCGGAAGCCTCCCCGGCCCTGACCATGCTAATGTAAACCTGTGAAAATACCTTGGGGTGCTGGGACAGGGAAAAGGCAAGGCTGTTTCCCTGGTTGACGGATTCCTTGATCTGGATCATATTTTTCTTGAGAAGGGGATTGGTGGCCTGGGATATCAGTGCATTCAAGGATTCAACGAGACTGAGTCCGGCACTCAACAAAGTCGCTAACTGTCGTGTAGCAGCAGAAAGCTCTCCGGGTTTGACCCGCCTAAAAAGAGTTCCGACGGAGTTAAGATGGAAAGGTGCTTCTCTAAGTGTGGATGAGGTCTCTTTCACCTGGACCGGGAATACCCCGGAGCCCCTTAATGCCTGCCTGGCCGCCAACACGCTGTCGGCATCAATAATGCCCTTCACGTTTTTGCCGGCCCGGTTCAGGGCCGTATATTCATAAACCGGCATGACAGAAGAGAGGAATCATTTTTTGTAACTCAGGTTGTCAGATTCACGTTTCACAGTTCTAAGGTTAATCGTTCTGCGATTTTCTTCATATTTCTCAGCCTCCCAGCCTCCTCGCTTCCTCGCCTCCCAGCTTCCTTGCTTAGATCTTTTTACCTTGACAAAATAAATATGGTCATTATAATGACCATACAATATTAGAGAGGGCTACCATGCAAACGATACAACAATATATCCCGGTAACAAAGGCAAAGCGTGATCTGCTTGCTCTGATCAGAAAGATCAAATACTCCGATGATGCTATTGCTATCACCAAGAATGGAGTTCCAGAGGCTGTTCTAATTAGTATGGAAAAATTCGAAGGCCTTCTGGAGACATTGGATATTCTTTCCGATGAGAAAACCATGAAATCCCTCAGAAAATCAATTCGAGAGGCTGATAAAGGAATGTGGCTCGATTTTGCTGAGGTTTTCGAGGAATGAAAGAATATCAGATCAAATTTACACCCGAATCAGCCAGGATTTTAGCGAAATTCCACCCGGAAAATAAAAAACAGATTAAAGCAAGCCTTAAAGTACTTCGACAGAATCCAAATATGGGAAGCGATCTACAGGAAGAATTATCAGGTTTCAAATCATATAAACTTAAGAGGTATCGAATATTATATAAAATTGATGAAGAGCAAAATTGTATCCGCATTTATCATATTGGGCACAGGAGTGATGTTTAT
>JAFDAP010000004.1 GCA_019313765.1 Deltaproteobacteria bacterium
GCGTGACGTTTCAGTCCCACTTGGACGGATCAACCCATTTCCTTGGTCCGGAAGAGGCCATGGAGGTCCAAAAGGCATTGGGTGCAGACATCGTCATGACCTTTGACGAATGCGCGCCCTATCCATGTGATTACGATTATGTCCTGAATTCCGTTAAATTGACAAGCCTGTGGGCACGCAGGTGTCTCGACAGCATGGAAAGCGAGGAGCAGGCCCTCTTTGGAATTGTGCAGGGCGGCATGTACGCTGATTTGAGGGAGATGAGCGCTAAGGAACTGGTTGACATGGACTTTGACGGGTATGCACTGGGAGGGCTTTCCGTAGGGGAAGACCGGGAAGCCAGGTTGCGAGTCATTCATGAGACCAGGGACTTCCTCCCTGAGGACAAACCTGTTTATCTGATGGGCGTGGGCACACCCGGGGACCTGGTGGATGCAGTTATGTCAGGCGTGGACATGTTTGACTGTGTGATGCCTACGCGTAATGCCAGAAACGGCACCCTTTTTACAAGCAGGGGGAAACTTGTCATAAAAAATGCGCGCTACACGGATGATGAAAGACCGATTGACGAAAATTGCCGTTGCTATACATGCTCGCATTTTTCCAGGGCCTATTTGAGGCATCTTTTTATGGCTAAGGAGCTTTTGGCCTACAGGTTGAACACGATTCATAATCTTTACTATTACAGCCGTCTGATGGAAGAAATGCGGCAGGCAATTCGGGAAGATGGTCTCTCCGATTATTGCCATGGGTTTTATGAGAATCAAAAGAGCGGAGTAGCTTTGTAATCAAGAGGTTGAGTCTACCATTCAACCAAACAAAAAGGAGGCATAAAATGATCAACTTGGCGTATGCAATGGGAGGAAGCGGAGGTGGTGCAGGCGGTCAAAGTGGCTTTGGTGCATTTGTTCCCCTGATACTCATGTTCGCGATTTTCTATTTTCTGCTCATCCGTCCCCAGCAAAAAAAGGCGAAGCAGCACAGGGAGTTGCTTTCGGCCTTGAAAAAGGGGGACCGGGTTGTCAGTTCAGGAGGTCTTCACGGGGTTATTACGGGCATGTCGGACGATATCGTAACCATGGAGATTGCTCCCAAGGTCAGGGTAAAGGTTTCGAGAGCTTCCATCTCCGGGGTGGCGAGTAAAGGATAAAACATTGTAATTAGGGAGTAACAAGTGTCAAAAAAATTAGGCTGGCGTGCCGCAATCGCCTTATTTGCTGTTTTGATGGCGTTCGTATATCTGACCCCTACCCTTACCGGTGATCTCCCCGGATGGTGGTCCAGTGTGTTGCCCAAGGACAAGATTCATCTGGGGCTTGACCTGCAGGGGGGTATGCACCTCGTTTTGGAAGTGCAAGCCTTGAAGGCCGTGGAAAGCCATCTTGAGCGGGTAGTGGAGGAAATTAAACGCGATTTGCGAAAGAGCAAGATCAGATACCTGGAGTTGAAACGCCATGGCACGGACAGGATTGATCTGACATTAGTAAGGTCAAAGGACAAGGAAAATTTCCAGGACATGGCAGGGGCCAACTATCCTGATTTTGAAGTTGAGCCTGCATCGGCAGAGGAAGACCAGACAATGTTTTATTTGGGCTTGCTTCCCAAGGCGAAGACCCGCATTGTGAAAATGGCCGTTGAACAGGCATTGGAAACCATAAGAAACAGGATTGACCAGTTCGGGGTCAGTGAACCGGATATCAGGCCCCAGGAAGATAACAGGATACTGATCCAGTTGCCGGGCATCAAGGACCCCAAAAGGGCCATAGAGCTGATCGGCAAGACCGCCCTTTTGGAGTTTAAGTTAGTTGATGAGGACAGCAGCGTTGAAGAGGCACTTAAGGGGAATATTCCTCCCGGAGACGAGATCCTTTATGAGATTGACATTGATCCCAAGACTGGTCGACGGATTAAGCGTCCCTATCTCCTGAAAAAGAGGACACTCCTTACTGGGGAATACATCACCGACGCCAGGGTCCAGATCGACAGCCAGTACAATGAGCCCTATGTATCCCTTTCATTCGATGGCAGGGGCGCGAGACTTTTCGAGCAAATAACGGGGAAAAACATCAAAAAGAGATTGGCCATCGTCCTTGACACGAAGGTTTATTCCGCACCCGTGATCCAGGACAAGATCTCAGGAGGCAGGGCCCAGATCACAGGGCGGTTTTCCATGGATGAAGCCCGGGATCTGGCCATTGTGCTGAGGGCAGGCGCACTTCCTGCTCCGGTTAAGATAATAGAGGAACGAACCGTAGGTCCTTCTTTGGGAAAAGATTCAATAGATAAGGGTGTTAAATCCATGCTCATTGGGGGCGTGGTGGTGATCATTTTCATGATACTCTATTACGGTCTGTCCGGTGTCATAGCCGATCTGGCCCTTCTGCTGAACATCGTTTTTATTATGGCAGGGCTGGCATTTTTTGGCGCCACGCTTACCCTTCCCGGGATTGCCGGGATGATCCTCACTATTGGTATGTGCGTTGATGCGAATGTCCTGATATTTGAACGTATCAGGGAGGAATTGAGATTGGGAAAGACGCCCCGGGCCTCCATAGAAGGAGGATACGGGAAGGCCCTTGTGACGATTCTGGATGCCAATATCACAACGCTGATCGTTGCGCTGGTCTTGTTTCAGTTTGGGACCGGGCCGGTAAGGGGCTTTGCAGTGACCCTCAGTATCGGGATCCTTGCCAGTTTGTTTACGGCCATTTTTGTGACCAGAATTATTTTTGACTATCTCCATATCCAGAGGAGAATGAAGAAGGTCAGTATATAAAAGCGTTACGGGTTGCGAGTTGCGAGTTGCGGGTTACGGGTTACGGGTTACGAGTTGCGAGTTGCGAGTTGCGGGTTGCGGGTTGCGGGTTACGGGTTGCGAGTTGCGGGTTACGGGTTGCGGGTTGCGGGTTAAGATTTACGTCAACTGTTTACAAGAATTTTTAGCACGTCTGGAGTGACTATATGGAGTTCATCAAGCCGGGAATTAATATTGATTTTCTTGGAAAGCGTAAAACAGCATTCGCAGTCTCCGCCATATTGATTATTACAACGATTTTCTTGCTCATATGGCGGGGAGGACCTAACTACGGTGTCGACTTTTCCGGCGGCGTGTTGATACAGGTAAAGTTAGACCAGAAACGGGTCCCTTCGGAACTCAAATCTGCCCTACGGTCCGTTAATTTGCAGGATAGTATTATCCAGGAATTCGGTGAAGAAGGGCAATTCGAGTATCTTATCCGGGTAAGGGAAACAGATATCGAATTGACCGGTTTGAGCGACAAGGTCAAACAGGCCCTGATTTCCGAGTTCGGACAGGGTGTTGACATGAGGCGTGTAGAAATGGTGGGGCCGAAAGTTGGCGAAGACTTGAGACAGAAGGCCCTGTTTGCCATTTTTTACGCCATTCTGTTTATTGCCATTTATATCTCAGGCCGGTTCGAACTCAAATGGCTGATGAGTATTGTAATGGCCCTGTCCTTGGCATTTGTAGTATATATTGCTTCCAGCTTTGGTGTGAGTGTCACCTGGCTCATTGTTGTCGCCATGATCGTGACCCTCGGTCTCTGCTGGTTCTTGAAACTAAAATATGCATTAGGGGCCATTATCGCCCTTATTCATGATGTCACCATTACGGTCGGCGCCTTTGCACTGACAGACAGGGAAATATCCCTTTCAATCATCGCGGCATGCCTCACAATAATTGGATATTCTCTCAATGACACTATCGTTGTTTTTGACAGGATCAGGGAGAACCTGAGGCGTTTCAGGAGGCGACCCTTTGAAGAGGTCATAAACCTCAGCATCAATGAAACCCTCAGTCGCACTATTTTGACTTCGACTACCACCTTGGCTGTTGTCTTGGCCCTTTTTATCTTGGGCGGTGGCGTAATTCACGACTTTGCCTTTGCAATATTGGTTGGCATCGTTGTGGGGACCTATTCGTCCGTCTTTGTCGCGAGTCCTGTCATTCTGATCTGGGAGACCAGGTTTGCAAAAAGGACAAGGGGGAAGGCATCCCGCAACAAATAAATTTGCCGGTTCCGGGGCTTCATGAAAGGTTAACGATTTTCGATTGAAGCTTGAATATTTAGAGAGGTATCTTCATCCCAAAATCTTCAATCGCCAATCGTCAATCATCAATCCACTAAGGTGTTGCCGATTGCAGAAAAGGAAAAAGAAAAAACCGGCATTTCGCAAACCCGCTTTCTGGCTGATCATCCTGCTGGTCATCGGAGCTTTGACCGCGGGCTGGTGGCTCTGGTATGGTACTTATGCTACCTCTCACCGGCTGAATTTCATCCTGATCAGTGTAAATGGCGAACCCCAAAAGATAGTGTCCGGGGAGGCCGTTTCCCTCCACCCGAATGACAAAGTCAAAATCCTAAAGATCTCCACAAATATTCCACTTAATCTGGACGTACGTTTAACGGCCAAAGGGTTTGATGTGGGTGCACTTCAGTATGAAGAAACGCGCCTTTCGGCCTTGCTGCCCGGTCAGGAGATATTCGACCACTACAGGTTCCGGATTCGTCTAATGTATCGCAATGAAGATCTGGCTTATATGGAATGGAATATCCGTCCCTATGCAGAGGACTGGCTGGATCGGGCCGACAGGATTATCGACAAGGACAACCGATTGTCCATACTTGAATGCGCCGTGCGCCTTATGCCGAAGGACAGCCGGATTAAGCATAGGCTTTTGGACGAATATAAATCCCAAAAGCTATGGAAACAGGTAGCCGGAATGCTTGAGGACATGGCCGCTAAAGAACCGGATAGGGAGATACTGATCGAACTTCTGGATGCATATACGGCCATGCAAAGCAAGGACCGTATTATTTCGGTTCTGAAAAGGATCGTCAAACTGGACCCGAATGACCCTGAGGCCCGGTACCGGCTTGCAGAGGTGTTGGAGGCAGAGGGAAATTTGAAGGCGGCCATCACGGAATATGAGGTCGTTTTGAAGCAGTTCGGCAAAAGGGATACAGATGCGGAATCCGGAATTCAGATTGCGGAATTATGTAAACATCTCGCTTATCTTTGCACGGAAATCGGTTATTTTAAAAAAGCGATTCACTTTTACCTCAAGGCTGTGAGCCTGGACCGGAAGGATGCAAATGTTTATTACAACCTATCTTACCTTTACGAAAAAACTAATCAGAAAGAGAAGTCTGAATTATATTTGGACAAGGCCCTGAGGCTGAAGTCGGGAGACGTGGAAAGCCGTCTTAAGCTGGCCCATGGGCTGATGGCAAAGGGTGACCTGAAAAAGGCCGAGAAATATCTCGAAGAGGTCCTGCATAAGAAGCCAAAGTCCTTAGAAGCCCTGCTTTTAATGGCCCAGCTCATGGAAAAGCAAGGGAAAAAAAAGGGTCTAAGAAAAATCTATGAAAAAATCCTGTTGGTGGAACCCGAGAACGAAACAGTGATATATAACTTGGGCGGCCTGTTATATGAAACAGGGGACCTGAAGGGAAGCCTGCATTATTTTAAGCGGTATTTAAAATCACACCCAAAGGATGCGGCGGTCCATGCAATTATATTTGATATTTATAAAAAAGGGAAAAAGACTGAAGAGGCCTTCAGGGAGGCCCGGACCCTCGCTGAACTGAGGCCAAAAGAGATTGAGCCTTACCGCTATATGTTCGATTATTTGAACGATCAGGGCGATAATAAAAAGATCATAGCCGTCATGGAAAAGGGGTTAAAGGCCAACCCCGAACAGACAGAACTCAGGGAATATTTGGTGGTGGCCTACCTGAAGACCGGGAAGGAGGAACCGGCCATTGGTCAGATGGCCGAGATCCTGAAGCGCAGGCCAAAAGATATTGATTTGTTGCTGAATTTAGCGAGGCTCAGGGAGAAGCACGGGCGGTTTGAAGGCGCCCTGGATGCCTACAAGCGTATCATCGAAATATCGCCCGATCATGAAGAGGCCGAAGAGGCGTATCTCAGGTTGAGACTGGAAGGAGTTCGGGGTGAAGGGGCAAGATAAAAAGCCCCATTATCATGTCACGGCCGCATTGATCTGGAAGAACGCGAGGGTCCTGATCGCGAAACGGCCCAAAGGAAGTCATCTCGAGGGATACTGGGAGTTCCCGGGCGGTAAGCAGGAAAAGGGAGAGAGCCTGGGGGAATGTGTTGTGCGTGAGATAAGGGAGGAATTGGGCATCAGGGTCAAGACGGATAAGGCCCTTTTAACGGTTGAACATGATTATGGATCAAAGGCAATCTCCCTCCATGTATTCCATTGTGCCGGCTCGGCAGGTGAACCAAAGGCATTAGAGTGCCAGGAAATCAGATGGGTGGCGCCTGGCGATCTTTTTAAATTCTCCTTTCCCCCTCCTGACATGAAGGTGGTCGAATTCCTTTGCCGTACAGGAAACGGGAAAGAAGGCTGAGAAAGGAGCTTTGTATGTTTTACAAGAAAAATGACGAGGGCTACAAGGAGGCATTACAGGGGGTAAGACTAAAGACTTTGGTTTACGGTGAAAAGACCCTTATGAGTGAATTCAGGCTCGACAAGGGAAAAACGCTTCCCATGCACAGCCATCCGCACGAACAGAGCGGATATGTGGTTTCTGGAAGGATAAACCTGATTGTCGAAGATGAGAAGTTTGAGGCCGGACCGGGAGATGGCTGGTGTATCAGTGGTGATGCGGAGCACGGGGCAGAGGTCCTTGAGGATTCCGTGATCGTGGAGGTCTTTTCCCCTGTAAGGGAGGATTATCTGCCCTGAGCAACCGGGATGAAACAGGCTTTTTTGTTTGTGATTTGGCACAAAATGCACAAAAAACATGAGGGGATTTTTTACCCGTATGGCCATCTTTATACCGGTGATGTTTGCGGACAAAATGACGAAAACTCTCCCCGGAGTCATGGAACAGTCTGCCAAAAGGCAGGGCATTGTCGTTACTAAAAGGCCTTCCATAAAACCTATCCGAAGGCCTGCCCGGAAAAAGGCCGCCGCACTGCCCGGGAGTATGACCTTGCGTCCGCCTGAGCCGAAGGCCATGACTCCCGAGCAGGAAATCAAGATGCTCGATGAATTAATAAAGAAGGACGGCAATAACGCTGACGCCCTATATAACCGGGCCTGGCTTTATGCCTCAAAAAGTGATTTTGAAAAGGCGGTGGGGGATTATACAAAGGCTATTCAAATAAATAAAGGACAGTCAGATATTTACTACAATCGCGGGCTTCTGTACGTGAAAATGAAGAAATATGATCTGGCTGTCAAGGATTTTGATGAGGCCATAAAACTCAATCCCCGTGACGCTAATGCCTATTGTAACAGGGGTGGCGTAAATAATCAGTTGGGGAAAATGGATTCTGCCATCAAGGATTATACAGAGGCACTGAAAATAGGGCCCAAGGATGCCGACACCCTTTACAGCAGGGGGAGTGGCCTATCAGTTCATGGGTAACAAGACAAAGGCTATAGAAGATTTCAAAAAAGCTGCCCGAATGGGCCATAAAAAGGCAAGGGAGGGCTTGAAGCAGGCATCCAAATCATGATTTTTCTTCCATGGCCTGGCGAATCTTTTTTTGCAGGGCCGGGTTGTTGTGGGAAAGGTCCTCGGCCTTTCTGAAATGAAATTTTGCATTTTTGATTTGTCCTATCTTTTTAAAATAGAGCCCGAAGTTATAATGGGCAAGCATCAGCCTGTTCTGTCTTCCGTATGAGATGCCCAAATGGTAATAGACCTCGTTTTTGACAGGTGTGACTGAGGCTAATCTTTCAAAAATATGGATTGCATTTTCATACTGGTCGAGGTTTTCATAAGATATCCCCAAAAGGTACAGGGTCGGCATGCTCCCATAATCAAGTTCCAGGGCCTTTTTAAGGACCCTGATAGCAAGTTTGTCCTGGCCGCTTAACTGGTATGCCTCTCCAAGGTTCGTCAAAATTGGTATGGCCCCGGGGTCTCCCTCAAGGGCCTTTTCTAAATGCCTTCTCGCCTCTGAAATTTTTGATTTTTTCATATAGACGATGCCCAGCCCAAAGTGGGGCAAAGAGGCTCCGGGATTTGTTTTCAATTCAAGATTAAACAGTCTTTCCGCGTAATCGGGATCCAGGCACTTGGCCCTGAGAATGGTCTTGAAAAGGGGAAAAAGGGCTCTGAAGTGGGCGACTTCCCTTTTGGGAGGTCCGGGTACGTATTCGCTCAACAGACTGTCAAGGTTGGCCATCCTTTCGGGACCGGTGGGATGGGTCAGGAGATATGCAGGGATTCGAGTCGGGCCAAAACGCCCACTTTCGAGTTTTTGCAGTGTGCTGATCATCCCTTTCGGGTCGAAACCTGACAACTTTGTATACTTACAACCCAGTTGATCTGCCTGGCGTTCGTCATCGCGGCTGTAATTCAACTGGGCTTGAATCCCGACTGCCTGGGAACCGGCGATAATTGCCCCCGCCGCCGGGCCCCCGATAAGTATCCCTGCCAGTATCCCGGCTAAGGTGGCAATGCCGATTTTCGTATTCTGATCGATCCGTTGTGCTATATGCCTTGCAGTGACATGGCCGATCTCATGACACATGACCGAGGCCAGTTCATCGATTGAGTCCATGGTCTCTATCAGGCCTGAGAAGAAAAAGACATGGCCCCCCGGGGCCGCAAACGCGTTCAGGTCGTTGTTCTTGATGATGTAGAAATTAAAAGGGAAATATTTCGATTCCATAGGCCTGATGAGATAATGGCCCAGATCATTAAAGAACTGATTGGTAAAATCATCATCCACGAATTCAAAATGTTTTCGGACCTGGTCCAGAAATTCTTCACCCATCTCTTTTTCCTCCTGAATGGAGAGGGCAAAGGCCCCGGACGTTGGGAAGGAAAAAGAAGAAAACGTCAGACACAGGGACGTTATTAATATTATGAGGTTTGTATGAAAGCGGCCTTTTATTTTCATAAGCAAATCATCAATCATCAATTTCATGGTTTATCCTTGGCGCCTCAATCCAGAGACCTTCCAGGTCATAAAACTCCCTGAAGGGCTTATAAAAGACGTGAATTATCACGTCTCCGTAATCTAAAAGCACCCAGTGTCCCTCCTGTTCACCTTCGATACCGTTGGGCCTGAAACCGGATTCGCGGGTCCTTTTTTGGAGATGGCGCGCAATGGCCTGGACCTGTCTGCTGGAATTTCCGCTGGCAATGATAAAGTAATCGGTAATGGAAGTCAGCTTCCCGACTGCAAACAAGACAGGGTCAATGGCCTTTTGTTCTTTGATAATCTTGAGACACAATTTTGCCTTATCGAGGGTTTCCATTTTTTCCGTATAATCCTTTTTCCGCGATGTAATCCCGGACCGCTCCGGGGACGAGGAAACGAATGGACTTTCCTTGTTGAACCATCTTCCTTATGTTGGTGGAAGAGATATCCATCAGCGTTGTTTCCTCGATGGTTAATGTCCTGCCGGATTTCATGAGAAAGGCGTCGGCCTCGCCGTTTCTCTTGATCTCCAATCCTGATTTCATGAGAAAGGGCTCGATCGTCTCCTTTCTGTATCCCGGACGGGAAATAATAACAAAATGGGCATAATCGAACAATCTCTCATATTCTTTCCATGTATTGATTTCCAGGAAGGCGTCAATACCTAAGATGAAGAAAAGATCCGGGTCCGGTTTGAAGATCGCATGAAGTTCTTTCAGTGTTTCAATGGAATAAGAAGGCCCCCCGCGTCTTCCTTCAAGGTCCAAAGCATCGAGCAGAGAAGATCCGAAAATCGCTAACCGGGTCATGGTCAGGCGATGGTCAAACGAAGTGACCGGCTCTTCGATTTTGTGAGGAGGGGAAGCGGATGGAATCAGGTATACCTTTTCAAGGTCCAGTTTCTGGCCTATTTCTTCTGCCGTGCGCAAGTGGCCTATGTGAATGGGATCAAAGGTCCCGCCTAATATCCCAAGCCTCAAAAGAAGTTCCTCTTAGTATTTTGGTTTGTTGAATCCTTCCTGGCACTTCAGCTTCTTATCTGACCCTGTCCATAAACAATAAACTTAGTGGTTGTCAATTCTTCCAGTCCCATGGGGCCAAACGCATGAAGTTTCGACGTGTTGATTCCGATTTCAGCACCGAGCCCCAACTGGTTTCCATCACTAAAACGCGTGGAGGCATTTATCAAAACCACCGAAGAATCCACTTCCGCTAAGAACCGCTGGGAGCAATGGTAGTCGTTTGTGATAATGGCCTCGGTATGATTGGAGCTGAATTTTTCAATGTGGTCAAGGGCCTCTTGCATGTCTGGAACCACCTTAACCGCAAGGATCAGGTCAAGGAATTCAGCTGGCCAGTCCTCCTCAACCGCGGGTTTCGCTTCCGGTATCAGTTCCAGTGTCTTTGGGCATCCCCTGATCTCCACGCCTGCCTGGCGGAAAAGTTTCGACATGGAAGGGAGAAAATCCCGGGCAATGTCTTCATGAACGAGCATGGTCTCCATGGCATTACAGACGCCCGGCCGTTGCACCTTGGCGTTAAAACACACCTCCTTCGCCATTTCGAGATCAGCGAATTTATCCACGTAAATATGGCACACGCCCTTGTAATGTTTTAGTACCGGGACCTTGGAATGGCTTGTCACAAAGCGGATAAGGCCTTCGCCGCCCCTCGGTATAATTATGTCCAAATCGTCCTCCAAGCCGATCAGAATGTTCACCGCCTCCCTGTCCGTGACAGGAATGACCTGAATGGCCTTGGGCGGAAGTCCGGTGTCTTTGAGTGCCCCTGCCAGGAGGTCCGCAAGGATCACGTTGGAGTTAATGGCCTCTGATCCGCCTTTGAGAATTACGGCATTTCCCGATTTAAGACATAGGGCAGCCGCATCTACGGTTACGTTGGGACGGGATTCATAGATAAATCCGATCACGCCAAGGGGGATTCGAACACGCCCTGCCTGCAACCCGTTGGGTCTTTTCCACATACCCGTGACCTCACCCACAGGGTCGGCGAGTGCTGCGACTTCCCTGAGGCCGTCTGTCATTCCCTTAATGACATTTTCATCAAGGGTTAACCGGTCGATCATAGCGGCGGAGAGTCCTGCCGCCTTTGCCTGGGACAGGTCTTTTTTGTTTTCTTCGATTATATTTTTCTGCTTCTTAATGAGTCTTTCAGCCATTAACTCCAAGGCCGCATCCTTTTGTGCCCTTTCCAGCTTTCTTAATTCTCTGGCGGCCGCCTTAGCGTCTTTGGCCATGTCCTCGATCATGTTTGTAAGTGACATATGTCGCCTCCTTCTTCAAGTTGGCTGGCCAGGATAAGGTTGTCTCGGTGGATCACTTCATCATCGTGTTTAAATCCTAATCTTGATTCAATCTCAGAGGTCTTTACCCCCATGATTTTTCCTATATCCCCCGAATGGTAATTGACCATGCCCACTGCAATTTCTTTTCCCTTTTCACTTATCAACAGCACTGAATTGCCGAGGTTGAACCTGCCTTTAACTTTCTTGATCCCGGAGGGGAGAAGGCTCTTTCCGTTTTTGACTATGGCCTTTTCCGCGCCCCGGTCAATGACAATCTCCCCTTTTGGAGACTTTGTGAATGCGATCCAGTGTTTTCGACAAGAAAGGGACACCTCCCTCGGCAGGAAAAGGGTCCCTTCTTCCTTTCCGGAAAATATTCGCTTTATGATGTTGGGTTTAAGCCCGTTGGCGATGATGGTGGGGACCCCGCCTAACGACACTTTGTGTGCCGCCTTTATCTTGCTTGCCATTCCACCTGTGCCCAAGAAACCCGGAATAGCGCTGGCAAATCTGGCCACCTTTCGGTCCACCTTTTCTATGACTCTGATGATTGAGGCGTCTTTGTTGGTCCGGGGGTCCTTGTCAAAAAGCCCGTCAATATCGGTCAGATTGACCAAAAGATGGGATTCGGTCAGGTTGGTCACCATGGCGCTCAGGTTGTCGTTATCGCCGAATTTTATTTCATCCACCACTACAGTATCGTTTTCATTGATAATGGGGATGATTTTCCATGAGAGCAGCGTAAAAAGGGTGTTTCGCGCATTAAGGTAACGACGCCTGTGTGTCAGGTCATCACGGGTTAGCAGGATCTGGGCTACCATATATCCGTGACGGCCAAAGGCCGTTTCATAGGCCATGATCAGGCTGCTCTGGCCAATGGCTGCCATAGCCTGCTGCTGAGACACGGACTGGGGTCTTTTTGATAAGCCGATTTTCTTCAGACCGGAGGCTATTGCGCCTGACGATATAAGGATGACCTCAATTCCCTTTTTCCTGAGCGCGCATATGTCTGTTGTCAGTCCATTGATTATGCGCTTATTGAGTCCGGTCTTGGTGGTCAAAACACCACTACCAACCTTGATCACGGCCCTTTTGACCGGTTTTAGAAGTCCTTTTCTGTTAACGCTTTTCATCTTTCGCCATATATCCATTTTTCCCGAATGACTTTTTTTAGTTCTTCAAGACCCTCGCCGGTCAATGCCGAGATGGGTAAAGACTCAACGCCCGATTCCTCAAGCGCCTTCTGTAAGGCTTTCAAGTCTCTGTGTTCAGGGCCATAAATATCCATTTTATTTACCAGCACCATTTGGGGCTTCCGTGCTAATTGAGGGTTGAAGGCATTCATTTCGCGTATGAGCGTGTGAAAGTCCTCTATAATGTCCTGGTCCGGATGGAATGTGATGTCTAATACGTGCAACAAAAGTTTTGTGCGCTCAATATGCTTCAAAAAACGATGACCGAGGCCGCGGCCTTGACTGGCCCCTTCAATCAAACCCGGTATGTCGGCAATGATTAAGGAACTTTCATCGTCAAAGGACATTACACCTAAATTGGGAAAAATTGTTGTGAAAGGATAGCTGTCTACCCTGGGGCGTGCCATGCTGAGTCGGGAAAGGAGTGTTGATTTGCCGGCATTGGGAAGCCCGATCAGCCCGATATCGGCTAAAAACTTGAGAGAGAGCTTTAACCTTCTTTCTTTCCCGGGAAGGCCGGGCTGGGCGATCCTCGGAGCTCTGTTGGTGGAAGTGGCGAAGCGCTTATTTCCTTTTCCGCCTTTTCCCCCGGCAATAAGAACTAGTTCCTGGTTATCATGAATCAAATCTCCAAGCAACTCGCCCGTATCGACATCCTCAATAATCGTTCCCAAAGGCACCTCAAAAATAAGATCAGCGCCGTTTTTCCCGGATTGGTTCTTCCCCCTTCCGGGTTGGCCTTTTTCGGCCTTCAAATATTTGCGTGAACTGTAATCCGTTAAGGTATGATGCCTGATGCTCGCCCTTACAATGATGCTTCCACCGTTTCCACCATCGCCACCATCCGGGCCGCCTTTGGGTATGAACTTCTCTCTTCTAAAGCTGACGCAGCCTTTCCCCCCGTCTCCTGACTGAGCCGTAATAAACGCTTCATCTAAAAAGATCATTTGTAAACTCAGAAGAGGTGGTTGCGACGCGTTTATGCGGCGTATACACTGACTCTTTTTCGTTTCTTGCCAAAGCGCTCAAAGGCGACGGTACCACTAATTTTTGCGAAAATGGTATAATCCTTTCCGAGACCCACATTATTGCCCGGGTGTATCTTGGTACCTTTCTGTCGGACAAGGATATTTCCAGCAAGGACCTTCTGACCGCCGAACCTTTTCACGCCGTACCTCTGTCCGGCGCTGTCTCTACCATTTCGAGAACTTCCGCCTGCTTTCTTGTGTGCCATTGTTCCTGCCTCTTAATGATGTACCTTTATCGTTACCTCAAAGAGCCACAGGGCGCCAAGAGGGTAACGGTTCATGCCTTAATGTCTTCTATTCTGACCTGCGTAAATTGTTGCCTGTGTCCCCGTTTTTTACGATAGCCCTTTCTCCTTTTGTACTTGAAGACCACGATTTTTCTGTTTTTGCCCTGACGGGTTATACTGCCGACCACCTTTGAATTCTCGATAAATGGTTGGCCTAACTGGACTTTTTCGCCATCAGAGGTCAGGAGAACCTGCTCAAATATTATCTTGTCTCCCACTTCTCCAGGAAGTTTTTCCAATTTTACTTCATCGCCCTGGGCTACACTGTACTGTTTTCCACCAGTCTTAATGACCGCATACATAATTTTTGGCTCCTTTGAAAAAAATTAATTTTTTATAATAAGCAAACGTATGATTCAAGTCAAGGCAAAAAATCTGTATAACCGTTCACGGTGAACTCTGAACCTGTGAACGCGTACAAATCTGTTTATCGCAGGACCACATTTGTTGTGAACCCTTGTTGTTGCAGCTTGTTAGTCAAGCCTTCAGCCTCCTTTTTTGTACCAAATGCGCCGATCAAAAGTCTGGAATTTTCATTGCCTTGTTGATCCTTGATGCTGTATGCAACGTATCCCTTTGACCGGAGATCGGCGGCCAGTTTTTGGAGTTCCCGGTCCGAAAAGGAGGATCCTACTCGAACGGCATAGGGCTTTTTAACAACATAGGCATGGCGGAATTCTCCTTTCTTTAATTCCAAAACGGCCTTCTGCGCCTTTTTGCGGTTTTCATAAAAACCGATGAAAATACGGGTCCAATCTCCCTTGCCGGGTATATGGACACGAGAATTAAACGCATAATCTCCCTTTTTTCTCAAATCCGTTACAATGCGGTTAGACATTTCATGGACCTTACAGGAAGCGACCTGAATCGTATAGGGATAAGTTCCCGGTTTTTTTGAAACGGCTTTCCGTGCAACCAGTTGTTTGGCCGTACCTTCCGCAATTTTATTTACGGGTCCCTTAGCGGCATGCTTTTCTATTTTCTTCTCCTGAACCGCATACTCTTCACGCCAGGGTCTATGCTCTCTATAAAATGTCAGGCGTTTCTTATTCACAGACAGTTGCTCTTTTTTGCCTTGCTCGTTAAGCAAAGCGATCATGCTTTCCTGAGTTTTTGATGCATCTTCAAATCTTCCCGCCTCGGCATAGGCTGCAGCCAGAGTAGCCCGAAAACCCGCTACCGGGCTCATCTCTGTTGCCATTTTCGCCAATTCCACGGCTTTGGCGCCGTTTCTATACCTGTCATCAGGACAAACCGCCAGAGTCCAGGCCAATTGGTTGCGTGCCTCGGCATAATTCGGGTTAATATCCAGGGCCTTTTCAAAATCGGTAATGGCCCGGGCACAATCTTTTTTGGAAAACCATGCGCGCCCGCGGTTCAAGTATGCCACTGAATACCCGGGGTCTATGTGAAGGGCCTTTGTGCAGTCGGCGATTGCCCTGTCATAATCCTTTTTAAAGAACTCGGCAGCTCCTCGATTGCAGTAGGCATCGGCGTAGCGAGGGTTTATTTCCAGGGCCATGGTGAAATCGGCGATGGCCTTGTCATACTCCCCCCTGTTGGCCCAGGCTATCCCTCTGCCGCAATATGCCACCGGGTAGCGCGGGTGTATTTCAAGGGCCTTGGTATAGTCGGCGACGGCCTTTTCGTGGTCGCCTTTCTTGGCCCAAAGGCCTCCCCTGTTGCAGAAGGCCTCGGTGTAGCCGGGGTTAATCTCCACTGCACTGGTGAAATCGGCGATTGCCCGGTCATGTTCTCCCTTGAAGAACCGGGCCACACCGCGATTGCAGTAAGCTACGGCATTACGCGGGTTCACTTCAATGGCCTCGGAAAACGCCTTTATGGCCAGATCGTATCGCTGGGTGGTCAGAAAACGAAGGCCCTGTTCAAACGTGTCCTCTACTGCCGGTGACCGGCAGGGAAGCAGCAGGCATGAAGTAACTAAGAACAGATTCAAGAAAACCTTAATCTTTTTCATGTTGCCTTAAGTCATCAGAACCATCCCGAAAGGAAGGGTCAGTGTAATAGCTCATTAAACATCGTAGGTTCCCGTATTGTGGGACCGAAAAGGCGGGCACGGTGGCCCGCCCTACGACGGCATATGGGAGAAGCCTAAGAAAAACCTTAATTCAACAACATCGAGGGCAAGGGGGATACCCCAATTTATTGAGCAGATACGGGTTAGTTTCTGTTCACAGAATATACAAAATTGGCCTAAAAGTAAAGATAAAAGAACACCTTATGTAAACACTACGTTGCAAAAGTCGAGGGTGCCACAGATCCGAGGCGTCACAGGGTGAAGCCGTAGTACTCTACTGCGAACCCTTGACCAGTCTTCGCCAAGGCTACGACCCGGCAAGCAACAAAGGGGATGCGGTGCCCCCGGCTTTCCCATAGAGGTAAACAACACGCCGTAAAAGGCATTGATTAACCATATCACCAGAAGTAATTTCCAGCATATTCTCTAAAACCAATACAACTCCATGGAATTGTTCTTTATTTCATACCTAAGGCGTGTTGTTTATGCAACAATAGGGTAAAGTCAAGTTGTATCCTCGGTGTCCCATTAGGGCGGGTAGGTTTGGCAGTTCCGAAAAAAACTGCATTTTCACACTTCTGTACCGGCAAATCTGTCCACTGGTTATGCAGCCTTTTAAAATGTTAGTTAAGGTAACTGAAAGCTATCAAGGAATTTGCCTGGGTTGCAGATTATAGCAGCTCATTGTGTCTGGGATTTTTTCAGGTTCCTTATCGTAGTGTGACATTTCGACGCAATGGATTTCGTTAGGACTGGCAAACGTAACATGAAAAATCCATGGAATTGCCGTTTAATAGCAGTAGTCGTAACCGTTAAGATTCACGAATCATCGGCTAAATTCGCTAATCAAAAAAACCTGTCTGATCCCTGTACTATTAATCTGGACCCAGCCTAGACAGGGATTCCTGCTAGGTCACATCTCAACTTTCTTGGTCTGGTTAAATGGGCAGATATATCTATAAATCCTTTTCGCCGTCCTTTATTCTTTGTCTTCGGTCTTTTTCTCTTTCTTCCTTCCATATTGGCTTATAGGTGAAAATTAGATGGCCCGGTGATGCTGACTCACCTCTCAATTTAACGAGTGGCTGAATGGATGCGTTATAGTAGAATGACAATTCGATGTCAACTTCATCCCAAATCCAAACATACCTCTTATATACGGCCCCAAATCTGGACGGATCTCTGTCTTTATGAGTTTTTCTTCCAGTGCCGTAAATATAAGAAAGGGTTTCCATGATCTTTCGGAAGTTCGATTGATGGTTAAAACATACGTTCACACGGCAAAATTTATTTCTGTAAAAGTAATAGTGTATTCTGTCTAAATTGCAGTCACCGATTTTCAGCTTGTCTCCATTTCTTCTGTATACACTAACTCCATACTCATAATTTGAAGCTAATTCATTTCTAGGCACAATCATTATGGCTGATAAATCCTCAATTCGGCTCCCCCATTTAATTCCCCTAAACTTGTCAGGCATCCTCTTAATAGAAGGAGGCGCGGCTTCTATGCTGTTGTCATTTAAATGGCGTGCGCTTTTTGTTCCGGGCGTAGGTTTAACCATGCTGGTTTTTTTCATAGCTTCGATAGTGTCTACGCTTTTGTCAAAGAGCACTAATGATGATCGCACGATATTGTTTCCTTGATCAATCAGAGGCAAGGCATCATTATTACTTATCATCGAATAGTAGAGTGCCAACCTCTTGGTCTTTTGTTTTATTGCTTTTATGGCGTTTTCTATAAAGAACTGCTTCCTAC
>JAFDAP010000292.1 GCA_019313765.1 Deltaproteobacteria bacterium
AAGCCACCAGGGCAAAACCGGGTCATCGGCAACGACCACATACCAGGGCATCCCGGCAAATATTGCCGTAAAAAGCCCAAGCACGAAAGCCAGAGATCCAACATGTCGAAGTATTTTCATGAGCCCTCCTTCATATTAATTTGTGTCAAAGATTTTTGGATTTTGCCATTGTCGTTAGAGTAGCACCAAACTTTCTTCCAGCCTCTGTCACATTAAAAGTCCCACACATCCCCGTAATAGATCTCGTTATCGGCCAGCATGTCGGGTATCATGGCCTCGATCTCGGCGTCGGAATGTCCCCTCAAATTCACCAGGCGTGGTGACCAGCTCAGGGTACTGCGGTACAGACCGGCGTCACGGCATTTGTCCATGTAGCGTTTAAGGCGCGCTTCACCGGTATCACCGTCTTGCACCGCGTCGGCGGCGACCTCACCGGCGTTGCGGCCGGAGACAATCCCGTGGGTAATGCTGGTGAAACCGGCGGCATCTCCCACCAGTATCAAATTGTCCTTGACGGGCCGCTCCAGCTTGACACTGGCCGCGGAACCCACCATATTGCCGAATATCTGAACCGGCCGGGCGTCTTTGAATTTACGCCCGGCGAAGGAATCGCCGCTCACCAGCCGGTGGTACCCTTTTATGTTCATAAAGCCCATGAGCCCCGAGTACCGATTTTTGGTCCAGAGCACGTTGATGCCCATCTCGAAAACTTCACCGAGATAGGTCTCGATCACACCGGGCTCAATGTCGCGAATGCCCACCAGATCCACTAGGATACCGCCAAAAGAGGTCTCGCCAGGCTGGGTGAGTCCTTCCTGTTTGGGAATTCCGGAAAGCCTGCCCTTTGTGCCAGAAGCAACAATCACCACCCGACCGTGCACCACCGGCATGTTGTCTGAGGCTGTGGTTACGCCCCGGATGCAATCTTTTTCTTTGTATAAGCCGGTGACCCGTGTTCTCAAAACGATTTCAGCTCCGGCCAAGACTGCCTGCCGCGCGAGTTCCCGGTCAAACTCGTCACGCTGCACCTGAAAGACGCTTCCGGGCGGAAGCGCTGTCTCCTTGATTACCTTGCCGGAAGGCGCGAAATAACGGCGGCTGCTGTATTCGCAGACAATAACGCGTGGGTCCAGATCCTCGAGGATTTCCCGCGTGAAGCTGGAGCTGTGGAGCCTGCCGGGGCAGTGCCGGGGGGCCCCAATGACCGGGTGCTCCTCGATCATGATAATACGTGCACCTTGCCTGCTTGCCGCCCTGGCCGCGGCGCAGCCCGCAGGCCCTGCACCGACCACGATAACGTCATATTCCTTCATTGGTGTATTCCTTCCGAGTGATATAACCTCTGTTTAATTCCCAAACTGGCAACAATAATGGGGTAAGTATAGGAAAATCCCTTTTGTGTGTCAAGGAAAGTAAGCGGCCACCCGTGAAACAGGTGGTTTTGGCAGGTTGGGTGAAGTTGCTATCCTTTTGCTTTTAAATTTTCAACTGTGTGAACTTGTCCTGAGTTTGACGAAGGATCTGCCTGCCCCGTTCAATATTACCAAGTGAAATACCTGCTTTGTGTAATGAGCAAATTATTAAATGGGTTCATGCATATTTCACATTGGCAAAGCAATTTAACCGGGGCCGAAATCTTTTTGCTGTATCTTTCAATCCCAAATCAGCAATCCGAAATCCAAAATGTGAAGGTCTGTGTCCTAATTGCTGTTCCTTCGTGCTCTTCGTGGTTCAGAGTAAGTCAACGTAGTCAACAACCCCCTTTTCGTCCCTCTTTTCCGGTAAAATGAGTTCTCTCTATTTTACTAGGGGATTTCGGATTTCTCCTTATATGGTCTGTCGACCATGGACCACTTTATCCTGCATCCTTTCTCCGTTCCTAAAGGCACAAATACCTTGAAAATTCAATAATCTATCATATATCAACTATCCTATTCTCTAAATAAAATACTATATATATCAAATAATTACACAAATTTCTTCCTATTTACCTGAAATCAATAAAAATTGGCATTTTAATTGCTGGAATACATGCACATCAATAGGTATCGTGTCTTTTAACTTAACTTCATCATTAAAAAGCAAATAGCAATGGCAAAAAGTAGAATAAATTTGAGAGTTCTTGTGATTTTAGTTTGTACCTTCGCTTTGTCATCGAATACATATTCACAAGATATTCATCACAAATCAGAAAAACCAGATATTAAATATATTGAGGTCCCGGTAAGTATATCAGAAGAACAGGTATCACTATTAGATTTAGCTGTAAAAAAACAATTGGATTTATCAAGCGGCCAAAGACTTTCCGAGTGGACAAATAGCAGGAACTTAAAAAGCAGGGAATTACAAGCAACTGATTTAATAATTATAAACACCAAAAACGGGAAACCGATCCTTCCTGATTTTAAGCAGGCGTTAGAGGAACCTGCGATTTATCAAAACAATGAAATAAACTTTACTTTTGATTCACCCGACTTTCCTTGGGCCGCCATAGAACTGGAATCTTTACAAATTTGGGTTGATGATTTTTATCCCACGGTAAAATTGATTTACGGCAGTCCTGCTTTCAATATCACAGTAAACATAAGAAAAGATCCGAATATAGTATTTCCGGGAACCTATAACCCTTCGACAAATGAAATAACCCTTCGCTCCGAGAAAGAAGATGTGCTTTGTCATGAAATGATTCACTCCTTTCATGATGATTACATTGTTCTTCTGAGCAGCTATGAGGAAGGAATGACAAGGGCAGCTGAAGTGGAAGTTTTTAACCAACTTGACGATTACAATCATTGGAATGAAAATCATAGTTATTATGTGGATACCTACTATGAACATGATAATCAGACGGATATTGGAGGGGAAAATGGTTCTTTTGGGTCTGGATTTGTAAATGTTCTATTGCAATATCAACAAGCCGGATATGCATGGGCAAAGGCCTTTTTAGAAGATAAGGACTTCTTTGTGAATTTTAATCAAGCCTTTTATGCTCAGGCTCTTGTGGACCCTTCAGTATGTCACGACGAATCCAAACTGAAAGATATTTTACGCACCGTGAAACCAACCGTAGAAGGAGATGATTTTGATACTTGGTATGCGAAACAGCATATTTTAAATACTAATCAAACAAGTGGCTATAAGCTTATTAT
Organism: Deltaproteobacteria bacterium; assembly: GCA_019313765.1. GTDB lineage: Bacteria > Desulfobacterota > DSM-4660 > Desulfatiglandales > Desulfatiglandaceae > JAIOSR01. Next base: position 3,150 of record JAFDAP010000292.1, read on the forward strand.
GAAAGCAGATTCAAGCACAGTATATTATTTTTACAGAAGTGATGCAGGGCTTGATACTATGCAGACTGGGAAAACGCTACACTGGTCAGCTTATGATTATGATAATATTTTGATTGATAGTGGAAGTACGGCGACCGGTGATTATGGATGGATAGATATTTATCCAGAGATGCCTTCCGGGTATAGAGGGAGAATTAAAATTGAAGTTAAGGCAGATACTCCCGAAGGGGAAATCAGTCGATCATTTTTTAACAGTTACGGTGTGGATAAAGCCGGAGTTTTTGGGATAGTTAAAAATCAAACTGAAGGAGAAATATTAATTATACCCCTGAATGATCCTTCACTACAAGAAAGCACGGAGGTTATTAATGGTGCTTTTTCTATTCCCAGTCTGAGAAATATAAGAGGGCAGTTCTCTCTGGTTTATACTGACTTCAACAATCGGCAGATCGAGAGGATATTCACGAAAGATGCAAGCGGTTATTACACATTTGTAGAATGCCTGCCAC
>JAFDAP010000293.1 GCA_019313765.1 Deltaproteobacteria bacterium
ATTTGGGTCCGAAGCCTAATGAAAATTTCAGGACCTTCACGCCAAAATACTTGGCAACGAGAAAATGCCCCAGTTCATGAAAAAAAATCAAGACGCCCAATACAAGGACAAAGGGTAGTATGTAATAGAGAAAAAAACTCATGATTCAGTCCGAATACCTTTCAAGGATTATTTTTACTATACAATAATGATAATGCATTTGCAAAATTCTTCAATTAGCCAGGGTGCAACAAAGAGCGGCCGATCAGGCCTCGAAGCGCGGGTCAAAGTACATCTCATCAAGTCCGCTTCGCATTCAGCATGGTCAGGGCCGTATCCCGTGCCCATGTATCAGCCTCCATAACCGTTTCAATACTATCAATGGGGTGTGGCCGGTGTGCCTCCATGACGTTTTCTATGAGATTCGGGATATCCAGGAACCCGATTTTTCCTTCTAAAAAAGACGCTACAGCTATTTCGTTAGCCCCGTTCAGCACGGCAGGCATGCTCCCACCTTTTTCAGCCGCTTTCAAGGCCAGATCGAGACACTTGAATTTATTAATATCAGGTTTTTCAAAGGTCAACTTTCCTATTTCATCAAGTCTTAATGAAGAAACACCGGTTTCAAAATGACGGGGATAGGAAAGGGCATAAGATATGGGAACTTTCATGTCAGGGGTCCCCAATTGAGCCACCACGGAACCATCCCTGTATTCCACCATGGAATGAATAACACTCTGGGGGTGTATAAGAATGCTGATTTGCTCCATGTCCACATCAAAGAGCCATCTGGCTTCAATCGCTTCGAGGCCTTTGTTCATCATGGTAGCGGAATCTATGGTGATCTTAGACCCCATACTCCAGTTGGGGTGATTCAGGGCCTGGGCTGGTGTCACCTTGCCCATTTCTTCAAGGGATAAGTCCTTAAACGGCCCCCCTGACGCAGTAAGTATTACACGCTTAATATCTTCCTTAGGATGACCCATAAGAGACTGGAGGATGGCGCTGTGCTCGCTGTCAATGGGCAGGATCGATACGTTATGCTTTTCCGCTTCGGATAGAACAAGTGGGCCCGCCATCACCATTGTTTCCTTATTGGCCAATGCTATCTGTTTGCCCGCTTTTATGGCCTCATAGGTGGGCAGCAACCCTGCCGCACCTGTGATAGCCGATATGACGGTATCCACTTCATTTAAGGTGCCTAAGTGGACCAATCCCCTGGTACCATAAAAGATTTCAAATTTTCTGTCCCTGCCGGACCGTTTTTTTAATTCCAATGCCAGGGTCTCGTCTAAAACGGCAACGGCCATGGGCCGGAAATCTTCTATCTGGTGTAGCAGGAGTTCTATGTTTTTTCCGGCAGCCAGAGCGACGGCCCTGTATTTTTCAGGGTTGGCCCGAATCACATTTAGCGCGTTGACGCCGATGGAGCCGGTTGAACCCAATAGAGCTATTTTTTTCATATCTTAAAACGCAAATACATATAGAAAACCGGGATAGCAAATAACAGTCCGTCTATCCTGTCTAAAATCCCGCCATGTCCTGGGAGGATTCGGCTCGAGTCTTTTACCCCGTGACTCCTTTTCAACATGGATTCCGACAGATCCCCGATCTGCCCGGCAACGGAAAGGCTTACCACAAGGGCCAGAATGCCTGGATCTATCCGGTGCAGACGCAGTATGTGCAAAAACCAGAGGGCCACGATAACGCTGCTTATCACCCCCCCTATGGCGCCTTCCCATGTTTTTCCGGGGCTGATCGCTTCATAAAGCTTATGCTTTCCGAAGAGTCTTCCGCAATAGAATGCCCCCGTATCGCTTGCGAATATGACGGCAAGCAGGAAAAAAATCCATATGTTCCCCTGGGGATACCGGTCTATCATTATGAGCATTGAAAGGGGAAGACATACGTAAACCGGTCCTAACAGCGCTTTTCCGATATCTCCTGTTGATTGCCGTCCGATTGAATGAGCCGATAACATAAAAAGTGTCATGGGCACAAAGGCCAAAATAGGAATGACACCAAGCAGATAATAGATATCCCCTTTATAAATAAAAAGGAAGAGTACGAATGAAAGTAAATACCCTGACCACTTGACAGGCCCGGAAAGATCGGACGCCGTCATTTTGTAGAATTCAACCAGACCGGCTAAGGAAACAAGATAAAGGAGCACATAAAAAACCCATCTCGGACCGAAACCTATGAGATAGATCAAGATCGGTAATGCGATTATGCCGGTAAGCCATCGCTTCAGATGCATATTGTAATTGCTCCCTACTCCCTACTCCCTACTGCTGGTAGCCCCAAACCTTCTCTCCCTTTCCTGGAAATCCAGGATAGCTGCCAGGTATTCTTCCTTTCCGAAGTCCGGCCAAAGTGTGGACGTGATATGGATTTCAGTATAGGCAATCTGATAGAGAAGGAAATTGCTGATCCGGGATTCGCCGCTCGTTCTGATAAGCAGATCAGGATCTGGCATGCCTGCCGTATAAAGGGAATTCGAAATCAATTGTTCTGAGATATCATCTGCTTTTAGATCGCCTTTCTCTATTCGGGTGCCGATCTTTTTGAAGGCGTCAAATATTTCCTGCCTGCCGCCGTAGCTCAGGGCCAACGTGAGCACCATGTCTTTATTGGTGGAGGTCTTTTCTATGACATCAAAGAGGGCCTTTTTCGTGTCCTCCGGGAGCTTCTCGATTCTTCCAATGGCATTAAGCCGTATTCCATTTTCCAGCATTTCTTCCAGTTCGCTTTTGACAAAGCGCTTCAGGAGTTTCATCAGGGCCTGAATTTCTATTTTGGACCTTTTCCAGTTTTCTTCGGAAAAAGCGTAAAGGGTAAGCCATTTAACCCCAATTTCGCGGCTGGTTCTTACGATTTCCCTAACCGTGTCCGCCCCTTTCTGATGCCCGCGGACCCTGTTTATGCCCCTCTTTTTGGCCCACCTGCCATTCCCGTCCATGATAATGGCCACATGTTTGGGTAATTTTTTTGGGTCAATGTTTGGCATGTTAATTAGACGTCTCGAAATTCCTACAACTTATTGATAATAAAAGAGTTTTTCGAGGCCTACGTTTCTGCCTCGCACATGGAATAATGGAATGGTGGAATATTGGAATGTTGGTTTAATAAGGAATAATAAGGAAGTTGCTTTTTCATTAACTTTATCACTTGCTCTTTCAAGGAGGATTAACCAAAAACCCAGTCTTCCATCATTCCAATATTCCGATTGTGAGCGAAGCGAATCAAAATCATATGTTTGGTTGGCCTATAGAACCGGTCGGTTAACTTTTTTAGTAAGCGTTCACAGGTTCCCCGCCCAGCGGGATCTTCGACACGGTTCAACGTTCAGGATTAGGGACAAAGACAAAATTGAAGGCCCGAAGTCCTTGTAAAAAATGCTAGTTTTGCCACATAATTGCCAATGCGCCGCCAATTTTCAGAATGGGAATGACGAAGCCGGATGCTTCTCACATAAATACGCCTCAAAAATGGAGTCCGGGGACAAGAACGTAACCTTGAACCTCTGAACCTTTGAATCCGTGAACGGCTACCTTATTTTATTTAGAATTCAACAATCTCCTTTTCCTTTTGTCCGGTGATTTCATCTGTTTTCTTTATAAATTCGTCTGTTATTTTTTGCACATCATCCTGGGACCTGTGAAACTCATCTTCTGA